>DASVHS010000420.1:0-2522 GCA_036382495.1 Thermoanaerobaculia bacterium
TGTGCTCGAGGAATCGATCGACGATCGAGATCACCCGGATGTTTTCGCTGAGCCCCGGCACGTCGGGGACGAGACAGCACGCGCCCCGCACGATCAGATCGATTTTCACGCCGGCCTGGCTGGCTTTGTAGAGCGCTTCGATGACGACGGGATCGACGAGCGAATTCATCTTGGCGATGATCTGCGCCGGCTTGGCGTCCTTCGCGTTGCGGATCTCGCGGTCGATCATGCGCAAGGTCCAGTCGTGATAGTCGATCGGCGCGACGACGAACCGTTTCCAGGACATGCCCGTGACGTGGCGGTCGAAGATGTCCTGGACGGTGGCGATGCTGTAGCCGGTCAACAGGTTCATGAACTGCGATGCGTCTTCGCCGAAGACCGGATCGCTCGTGAAGAGATCGATGTCGGTGTACAGCCGGCCCGTCGCGGAGTTGTAGTTGCCGGTCGACAGGTGAACGTAACGACGCAACTCCGTTCCCTCGCGACGAAGCACCAGGCAGATTTTTGAATGCGTCTTGATTCCGACGAGGCCGAATACGACCTGCACACCGGCGGCCTCCAGGCTGCGCGCCCATCCGATGTTCTTCATCTCGTCGAAACGCGCCTGCAGTTCGACGATCGCTGTCACCTGCTTGCCCTGCTGCGCCGCGCGGGCGAGCGCCTCGACGATGACCGATTGAGTGTCCGTGCGGTAGAGCGTCTGCTTGATGGCGACGACGTCGGGATCGTCCGCCGCGCTCTGCACGAACTCGATGACGGCCGTGAACGAATCGTACGGGCGATGCAGCAGCACGTCTTCGCGACGGATGATCGAGAAGATGTCTTCCGACGTCGCCAGTTGCGACGGGATGCGCGGGTTGAACGGCGCATCTTTGAGCGATGGCTTGCCGACGAGCTTGTAGATCTCCATCAGGTCGCTCAGCTTCGGCAGGCCCGGCGTGAAGAAGATGTCGTCGTTCGTCGCATGTGTCGCGGCCGACAGAACATTGATGACGAAGTCGCCGGCGTTCGACGCCACTTCGAGCCACACGACTTCGCGGCGTTCACGGCGGCGCAGCTCGCTCTCGACCGACTTGAGCAGGTCCTGCACCTCGTCTTCCTGCAGCATGATGTCGGCGTTGCGGATCACCCGCAGCGGAACGACCTTCTGGACGCGCAGCCCCGGAAAAAAACGGCCGACGTTGACTTCGATCAGCGCCTCGAGCGTGATGAAGCGCATCGGGCTCTCCGGCACCGGAATGAACCGGGCCAGGAGAGGCGGTACTTTGACGAATGCGATGTGAGACTCGCCGCGATCGCTTTCGAGAACGATCGCCATCGTCAACGCGCGGCTCGCCAGAAACGGGAACGGATGACTCGGATCGACCGCGAGCGGCGTCAGGATCGGCGCAATCAGCTGATCGAAGTGCTCCGTCAGCGCGACCTGTTCTTTCTTCGACAGGTCGGCGAACTGTTCGATGCGGATGCCGGCCTTGCGAAGCTCGGGAAGAATCTCGTCGAGCGTCGCATACATATCCGTCATCAACTGTTTCACGCGCTCGCGAATCGCTTTGAGCTGCTGCTTCGGCGTGAGGCCGTCGGGCGAGCGGTCCTGGATGCCGGTGACCACGAGGTCGCGGATCGCCGCCGCGCGGACCATCAGGAACTCATCGAGGTTGTTCGAGGCGATGCTCAGGAATCGCAGCCGCTCCAGCAGCGGCACTGTCTTGTCCTGCGCTTGCGCAAGGACGCGCCGGTTGAACTCGATCCAGCTCAACTCGCGGTTGAAGAGGCGCACCGGCTCGGACGGGACCGGGATCGGCGGCACCTTGACCGGGACAGGCGTGCTGCCGCTGACCGGCGCGGATGCGATGTCGGAGGCCAGGGCCTCGCCAAGATCGGGCATACGGACGGGAGAGCATATCCGTTCGCGTGCCCGCGCGAGGTAAAGTCGCCCCGATGGCCGGCCCGGCGCTGAAGACGGTTCCACGATCCTTCGAGCGCGGGCGGGTCATCGTCATCGGCGACGTCCACGGATGTATCGACGAGCTCCGCGCCCTCCTCGAGCGGATCGGGCCGAACGACGACGACCTCGTCATCTGTGCAGGCGATCTCGTCCGCAAGGGACCGCGGCCCGATCTCTGTCTCGAGTTGCTTCGCGACAACCAATACCTTTCGGTCATCGGCAACAACGAAAACAAGCTGCTGGGCTTCGAGAAGCGCGGGCTGATCCGCAGACTGTTTCTGTCTCCGCAGGATCGGCGCGTTTTACGGCGCCGCGATCTTCTCGATCTCATTCGATCGTGGCCCGTGGTGATCGACATTCCGTCGGTCCGGGCGTCGGTCGTCCATGGGGGACTGTTTCCCGGCATGCGCCTGGACGAACGGGAGATCGCGGAGAGGCGGGCCGATCTCATTCGACTTCGCTACATCCGTCAGACCGGCAACGAGTGGAGACGCGTTCCGAAAGGAAACGAGACGCCGGACGAGGTGCTGTGGTCCGAGGTGTGGGACGGCGATCGGACGGTGTTGTATGGGCATAC
>DASVHS010000421.1:0-5764 GCA_036382495.1 Thermoanaerobaculia bacterium
TCGCCCAGGTCGCGTACATCAAGGCACAGCAGAACCGTCAGCTGACGAACCAGGGGAACCTGACGTCGACGAGCCGCGAGTCCACGATCACGGCACCGGCGGCGGGAACGGTCCTCACCCGCTCCGTCAATCCCGGAGATCCGATCGTTCCGCTGACTTCGTATCAGCCCGGGACCGAGATGGCGACCATCGCCGACATGAGCGATCTCATTTTCAAAGGCACGGTCGACGAGATCGATGTCGGCAAGCTCTCCGCCGGAATGCTCGCGCGCATCAAAGTCGGCGCGCTGCCGAGCGACGTCGTCAACGGCCACGTCTCGCGCATCGCACCGCAGGCGCAGCAGAAAGAAGGCGCGACGCTGTTCGACGTCGAGATCGAGCTCGATCCGTCGACGAAGATCACACTTCGCGCCGGCTACTCCGCGAACGCGGACGTCATCATCCGCGAGAAGAAAGACGTGCTCACCATTCCGGAACGCCTCGTGACATTCGAGGACGGCGGCAAGAAAGCGAGCGTCGAGATCGCCGGCGCCGGCCCGAAAGTCGCGCCGAAGAAAGTCGCGATCAAGACCGGCATCTCCGACGGCCTGAACGTCGAAGTAACCTCCGGCCTGAAGAAGGGCGACAAGATCGTGGAAAGACCGCCCAAGGAGATTTCTTAAGAATCGGTAACCGGTAACCGGTAACCGGTAACCGGGCACCGGGCACTGTCAAATGGTCACCTTCAAAGACGTCTTCCGCCAGTTGATCCGCGACGTGAAGAGCGAAAAGCTCCGCACGTTCCTCACGGTGTTCGGCATCGTGTGGGGAACCGTCGCCATCAGCCTGATGCTCGCGTTCGGCACCGGCCTGCACAAGCAGCTCATCAAGAGCACCGCCGGTCTCGGCGATCGCATCGTGATCGGGTGGCCGGGGCTCACGTCGATTCCGTACGAGGGCCTGGGCAAGGGACGGAAGATCCGCATCACCGAAGATGACATCGATGTCGCACGGAAACAGGTCTCGGGACTGAAGGGACTCTCCGGCGAGTATCAGGACTCGTTCAAGACCGAGTACGGCACGAAGGCGATGTCCGTCAACACGTCCGGCGTCACGCCGCAGTTCGGTTCGATGCGCAACCTGATCCCGCAGGAAGGCGGGCGATTCATCGACGAGATCGACAACCGCGAGCAACGCCGCGTCGTCTTCCTCGGCGACCATCTGGTGAAGGACATCTTCGGAGAGTCGCCCGCCGTCGGAAAAACGCTGCTCGTCAACCAGTCCCCGTTCCTCGTGATCGGAGTGCTCAGAGCGAAAGATCAGGACTCGAGCTACAGCGGCCGCGACTACGACATGATGTGGATCCCGGCCACGACATTCCGCGCGCTTCACGGCGACAAGTACGTCGACAACTTTGTCTTCCAGGCGGAGACGCCCGACGAGATGAAGCAGGTGAAGGACGCGTTGAGCACGGCGTTCGCGAAGCGGCTGCGATTTGACCCGAAGGACAAGGAAGCGCTGTCGCTCTGGGACACCACCGAACAATTCAAATTCTTCGACATCTTCATGCTGTCGTTCAACGCGTTCCTCGGCATCATCGGAGTGCTGACGCTGATCGTCGGCGGCATCGGCGTCTCGAACATCATGAACGTCGTCGTCGAAGAGCGCACGCGCGAGATCGGCATCAAGATGGCCCTCGGCGCAAAGCAGCGCTGGATCCTGACGCAGTTCCTGATGGAGACGATGATGGTCACCGCGGTCGGCGGCCTGATCGGTTTCGCCATCTCGCTCGGCGTCTGCGCAGTGTTCCCGAAACAGCTCGTCGAGTACGTCGGACAGCCCACCGTTTCACCGATGGTGGCCGCGCTCACCGCCGTGGCGCTCGGCCTCGTCGGCCTGATCGCCGGCTACTTCCCTGCAAGAGAGGCAGCGAGGCTCGACCCTGTCGTGGCGATGAAATTATGAACAGCGTTGACTTCCACATCATCTGGTCCCTCTTCAGCAGCTCGTCGCGACTGCAGCGGAAACGCGCGTACCTCACGATCGCTGCGATCGCCTGGGGCACCGTCGCGATTCTTCTTCTCCTCGCATTCGGAGAAGGACTGAAACGTCAGCTCGACAAGAATCGGCGCTCGACCGCGGAGAACTTCGCGGTGATGTGGCCGAGCGAAACGACGAAGCCCTGGAAAGGCCTGCCACCGGGGCGACCGATCCGGCCGCGCATCGATGATCTCGATTTCATCCGATCGCGCATGCCGGAGTTGAAAGCCGTGATCGGCGAAGTCGTATCGTGGCGCACGGCGATCACCTACGGCAAGAAGACCGTGAACGGCCGCGTGATCGGGACGAATTACGTTTTCGGCGAAGCGCGCAAACATTACCCGGTCGCGGGCGGCCGCTGGCTCTCGCCGGAAGATGAGATCAATCGCCGTCGCGTCATCTTTCTCGGCGACGCAATGGCGAAGGACATCTTCGGCCAGGAAGATCCCGTCGCAAAGACGATCCTCGTCAACAACGCGCCGTACACCGTCATCGGCGTGATGCAGCACAAGACCCAGATGGGTGTTTACGGCGGTCCGGACGAGAACCACGCGTGCATTCCGATCTCGACATTCCTCGCGCAGTTCGGACGCGACAAGCTGAACACGCTCGACATCGAGACGTACACAGCCGACGAAATGAAGGGCGAGCTGAAGAAACTGAACGAAGTGCTCGGTCCGAAGTTCGGCTACGACCCGACTGACGAGCGTGCGCTGCAGACGTGGGACATGGTGAAGAGCGCGAAGGTCACGACCAACATCACACTGGGCATCCAGATCTTCCTCGGCATCGTCGGTGCGCTGACGCTGCTGATCGGCGGAGTCGGTGTCGCGAACATCATGTACGCCGTCGTCAAGGAGCGCACGCGCGAGATCGGCGTGAAGATGGCGCTCGGCGCCAAAGCGCGCTGGATCATCTTCCCGTTCGTGCTCGAAGGCCTGCTGTACACGTTCACTGGCGGCGCGCTCGGCATCATCATCGCCACGCTGCTCGTCGCGGTCGCGACATTCATCCCCATCGAAGGCAACAAGGTCATGTCGTTCCTGGGACGGCCGACTTTGTCGCCGCAGATCGGCATCGCCACTTCAATGATTCTCGGACTCATCGGCCTCCTGGCCGGCTACTTCCCGGCGCGGCGCGCCGCATCGATCGATCCGGCGGCGACGCTGAGGTACGAATAGACCATGGCAAACGGCAACGGTAACGGCAGCGGCTCGATCATCCGGATGACGGAGATCCGCAAGATCTACGACACGGGAAAGGTCAAAGTCGAAGCATTGAAGAGCATCGACCTCGACGTGAAAAAAGGCGAGATGCTCGCAATCGTCGGCCCCTCGGGCTCCGGTAAATCGACACTGATGAACCTCCTCGGCTGTCTCGACACTGCCACGTCGGGGACGTACGAGCTCGGCGGCGAGAACGTCGCCGGCGTCACGCGCGACCAGCTCGCGGAGATCCGCAACCGCCGCGTCGGATTCGTTTTTCAGAACTTCAATCTGCTGCCGCACATCAGCGCGCTCGAGAACGTCGAGCTGCCGATGCTGTTCGGCGGGATGGCCGTTCCGAAACGCCGCAAGCGCGCCGCGGAACTGCTCGAGCGCGTCGGACTCGGAGACCGTCTCGATCACAAGCCAACGGAGCTGTCCGGCGGCCAGATGCAGCGTGTCGCGATCGCGCGCTCGCTGGCGATGGACCCGGATATCGTGCTCGCCGACGAGCCGACCGGGAACCTCGACACGAGCTCCGGCAGCGACATCATGTCGATCTTCACCGACCTATGGAAACAGGGCCGCACGCTCGTGATCATCACGCACGATCCGGGACTCGCGAAACGCGCCAGCCGCGTCGTGGAAGTGCGCGACGGCAGGATCACCGCGGACCATGCCGGCGGCGGCGCGTAAAATCAGCGGCGCGTGGGCTTCTTCCTCGACCTCCTGTTCGGATCGATCGGCACCGGCTATCTGATCTACGGCAAGAAAAACTTCCACACCGCATTTCTCGTCTGCGGCTTCGTGCTGGTGATCTATCCGTATTTTGTGTCGAACGCGATCGTATGCGCGCTGATCGGCGTCGTGTTCGTGGTCACGCCTTTCGTGCTGCAGAAGATGGAGTGAATCAGAGCCCTCTCCCGCTCGCGGGAGAGGGTGGCGCGAAGCGCCGGGTGAGGGCCGGCCCCTCATCCGGCCTCTGGCCACCTTCTCCCCGCTCGCGGGGAGAACGCTCTGCAATGACGTGTTAGCCTTCGACCGAATGCCCGATCGCTTCCGCGACGCTCGTCACGACGTCTGGCTTCACGCGCGAAAGATGTGGGAGGCGGGACTCGTCGTCGCGTCGGCGGGGAACGTGAGTCGCCGCGCTGGCGAAGGTCTCATCGCGATCACACCGACGTCGGTACCCTACGACGTGATGACCGTCGAACAGATCGTGATCGTCGACCTCGGGACGGGTCGCAGCATGGAATCCACTCACCAGCCGTCCTACGAGCTGCCCATGCACCTCGGCGTTTACCGCAAGAGAACGGATATCGCCGCGATCGTGCACACCCATTCGCCTTTCGTGTCGACGCTGTCGGTGTTGCGGCGGCCGCTGCCGCCAGTCATCGACGAGATGATGATGGTTCTCGGCGGGCAGATCGAAGTCACCGACTACGCGTTCACCGGAACAGATGCCGTCGGCGAGAACGTCGTGCGGGCGCTCGGCGATCGCGCCGGCGTCATCCTCGCGAATCACGGCAACGTGTGCATCGGCAAATCACTCGAACGCGCGCTGCACGTGGCCGTCACGATGGAGTGGAGCGCACGAATCTACGTACAGGCCCTGCAGCTCGACGAGCCGGTCCTTCTGCCGGACGATGCCGTGCGCGCCGGGCGGAAACTCTACGACGCGCGCCGGACGTGACTCTCGTTCAGGTCAGCGCGAGACTTCCTTGACGACCGGATAGTTCGCGTTTTCCCACGCGTGCAGGCCGCCCTTGAGTGCGGAGATGTTCTTCAGTCCCGCGTGCTGCATGATGAGCGCCGCACCGGCGCTCGATTCTTCGTTCGGTCACGTGCAATACGTGACGATCGGCTTGTCGTGCGGGATGTACGAGAGGTAAGACTCGACACTGGCCAGCGGAACATGCATCGCACCGCGAATGTGGCCGCTGTCCCACCCTTCCTTCGTGCGGACGTCGACCAGCGTGATCTCGTTTCGGGCGATCCGCTGATGAAGGTCCTCGGCAGAGATGCGCGGGACCGCGGCTTTCGCGGTCTCATCGTCGGAAGAACTTACCGGTTGCGCGGCGATCGGGGCCGCCGCATTTGACGGAGCAGTGACGATCGTCGACGAAACCGGCGCGTTGAATGAGCGATAAAGCGCCCATCCCACGAGCGCAAGGACGGCAATCGCTCCTGCCGTCAGGACGGCATAAGCCATGTTGGGACTGGATGATGGTTGCTGACGATTCTTCGTGGCCATGAGGGCGAAATCCGCGCGAACCGTACGCTTTCGTGTTTCCGAAATCAACTTCCGACGTGAAACGTGACATGCCCCACATCTGGGCAGGTACAGGAAATGCTGAAATCCCCCGTGTGCGGGTCCTTGTGGTTGATCACGAAGTCCGCGTCCGCGAGATCCTCGTGCAGCGGCTTCGCGGCCGTGGATACGACGCCGACGGCGCTCAAAGCGCTGCCGAGGCGTTCGATCTGCTCTCGAGTGCGATTTACGACATCATCCTGCTCGATGTCGTGATGCCCCGCAACGC
>DASVHS010000422.1:0-4015 GCA_036382495.1 Thermoanaerobaculia bacterium
CGGCTTTGCGCTTCAGCCGCGCAGTGCCGCACGCGGAAGAGTAGCGTACTCGGGACGTCGCAGCGAGCGGCACTGCGTCGGCTGCAAGCGCGAGTTAGGTGCGCTTGAGATTCCACCTGGTTTCTTTCCCTTTCGCCCGCCGCGCAGCTCCTGGTCCAGCGTGAACGCGACTGACTTCCTATGGGACGTCACGTCGTGCGAGCCTCCACGTAGCCGCGATACAAGAGCGTAACTCCCGCAATCGTCCACAGCACGTCCGCAAACCGAAACAAGCGGAAGGTGAAGATGTACAGAAGCGGCATATTGGACATCCCCGTTCGCCGTAGTACGAGCCAGTAGTACAGTGCCGCCGCCACGACCAAGATTCCCGCGATCAGCTTCGCGTTCCATCGCATAGTGTCACCGCTCCTTCGATCTCGGCATCACCTTCCGGCAATTGCGAGGCGGCTCAGTTCGTCCCGCGAGCACCTAACTCATCATTAAGCTGCATTAGGCTGCAGCAGCATAGTCATCCGCCGTGCAGCCTATCGCATCCTCGCACGGTGCGGCGCGGCGCCGCAAGCGCCAGCGGGCCTTTGGGTTACGCAGATGAGGCGCGGCAACGATGAGTCCGTGGAACTGCGCGGTTCGCAGCGTATCAGTCGGGCGATAGGCTGCGGGAGTCGCAGCGGTATCCAACTGGTGAAGCGCCGTCATTCGGAGTTCCCCTCCATCGCATCGAGCGGGCTCCTCACACCGCGGCCGCCGGTACGCTGCAGAACGTGTGTGTAAATCATCGTCGTCTTCACATCCGCGTGGCCGAGAAGCTCCTGGATCGTGCGGATGTCGTAGCCGTCTTCGAGTAGGTGCGTGGCGAACGAATGCCTCAGCGTGTGACAGCCTGCGTTCTTCTCAATTCGTGCTTCGCGCACAGCCGCTTTCACCGCTCGCTGCACCGACGACTCGTCGAGATGATGCCGGCGCTCGATCCCGCTCCGTGGATCGACGGCCAACCTCGATGCAGGGAAAAGATACTGCCACGCGAACTCGCGTCCGGCATTCGCGTACTTTCGCTCCAGCGCATCAGGCAACCACACTTCACCTCGGCCCGCGGCAAGATCCTTCCGGTGAACGCGACGCACCCACTCGATCTGAGCATGCAACGACTGCTGCAGACTGTCCGGCAGCATCGTGCGGCGGTCCTTCGCTCCCTTTCCTTCTCGAACGACCAGCAGCCGCGCCGCAAAGTCGACGTCTTTGATCCTCAAACGCAACGCCTCCAGCAGACGCAGTCCGCCTCCATAAAGAATCGCTGCGACGAGGCGGGGCGTGCCCTTCATTGGTGCAAGCAGCGAACGCACCTCCTCTCGACTCAGAACGACGGGAAGTTTCCTCGACCGGCGCGCCCGAACGATGTCGTCGATCCACGGCAGCGGATCGTCGAGAACATTCCGGTAGAGAAACACAAGGGCACTCAACGCCTGCGCCTGCGTCGACGCGCTTACATTTCTATCGACAGCCAGATGCGAGAGAAACGCATTGACCTCGTCCGCTCCCATCGCCGCCGGGTGGCACTTTCGATGAAAGAGAATGAACCGCTTCGTCCAGCCGAGGTACGCGTCTTCGGTGCGGCGGCTGTAGTGACGCGTGCGCACGGCGTCGCGAACCTGATCCAGAAAGCGCGGCGGATCGGACATCGCGCCGATGCTCCCTCGGTCTTTCGCCGGCGCCGAAATCTACTTGCAGGCACCGAGTCGCTTCGCCGTCAGATGCGAAACGCGGACATTGCGCTTTCCGTTGACCATGAAGGTGTACGTCGTATCGGCCTCGAAAGTGTCACCGTGATATGTCGCAACGCTCGATCTTGCGCCCTCGCCGCACGCCATGGAAAACGACACTTTGTCCCCTTTGGCCTCGTAATCTGTGATCGCGCAGGCTCCCTTTGCGCTCTTCTCCGCGTACTCGCGACCGGCCTTTGTGTCGGCGTTGACGGCTTTCGCGTCGTCCGGAGTGACGCAGTAAGTGGATACGTGGCTCTTTCCATCGGTTGTGACGGTGAACTCGTATTGTCCGGGCATTTGTCGATCGGCCGCCAGCAAAGGCAGTGCGGCGGACAACATGAAGATAGAGAGCGAACTGACGACGAGAGGTCGTAGTTTGGAAACGTTATTGACCATTTCAGCGATCGTACTATGCGCTGACAGGGCCGGTTGCGTGTAACCCGTCAATGCTCGATCTTCTTGCGCACGCATTCGAAAAATGCGTCGGTGAGCTTCTGCGTGACGACGCCCATCAGCCGCGCCGCGAGGCTGGCGATCGTTCCGATCACGGTGATGTCCGAGGACCAGTTGAGGACGGTGGATCCGTTGGCGCCGTCGCTGAGCTTCATCTCGCTCATGCCGTCGACGACACTGCCCGGCGCCGTGCCGTGAATCTTCATCCGGGCCCGGTTCGGCGGATCGAGATCCATCCACTGCGCATCGGTCACGAACGTCGCCTTCACCGCGCCGAATCCGATCGACGCCACGGCGCGAAACTTCTCGTTCGGCGTGATGACGTCGAGCGACTCCAGGCCGGGAGCGCATTCGGTGAGCTGCTGCGGATCGGTCAGGAACTTCCAGACCCGGTCCCGCGGAGCGTTGATCGTTACAGTGCCTTTGAAGTTCATGAAGTCCTCGCTGGTTTCAGGATGCCACCATGTCCGAGCGCGGCGAGATCCTCATCGCGGATCGCGCCTTCGGCGAGCAGCTTCGGAAGAACGAGATCGAACGCCGTGACCTGCGGACCGAGCCCGCACGAGGGCAGCCCGATGATCGTCGCGTTTCCCTTCGACGCGATCCACAGCAGCGTCCCGGGATGAACCGGCATGCCGAGCCTCTGCATCGTCGCGCCCATTTCCTCGAGCGCGAGGAACACGGGATCGAGCGGATCGAGCGCGTTCGAGCCCGACACGATGAACAGCGTCGCGCTTTGACGTTCGATGACCTCGCGGATCGCGCGCGCATCGGGCGGAAGAGAGACAACTTCGCGTATCTCGCAGCCGAACCATGTCAGCTTGTCGGTCAGCGCGCGAAGAACGCGGTCATCGCGCTTCAGAATCACGACGTCGCGCGGCGAGAACGACAGCACGCGCACGACGTTGCTTTCGCGCGAGGCCTCATCGATCGCACTCCGCTTGATCACCAGCGGCGTGATCTGCGCCTCGGTCACAATCTGGCCGGCCGACACGACCGAGTCGTTCGTCAGCGTGAAGACCGCGATCCCTCGAATGCTGTTGAGGCGCTGCAACGCGCGCACATCGATCTTCAACAACCCTTTGTGCTGCGCCCGGAGGACGTGACGGTGGCCCTTGGGAACGATTTCCAATCCGGCGCTGGACACAATCGCGGCCAGACGCTCTCCCGCCTCACGCTGCGCGACGTCATCCGGTTCCGGCTCGATCAGATGGAGCTCGGTCCACGACGCGTCGATCAGAACCGGGACGTCTTCCGGCCGCAGCACATGCCCTTTCCGGAAAACTCCGCGGACGTCCTGACACAGAATCCTTCCGGCGAGATCTCCGTGCTTTTCCCCACGGCGGATCGCGAACGCTTTCATGCGGGCTGAAAGACTTTTTCGCGATTCTTCGTACTGAGCGGCGATCCGCTTTTCCCGTTCATCACAGCGATGACTTCGGACACGATGCTGAGCGCGATGTCGGCCGCGGTTTCACCGCCGAGGTCGAGGCCGATGGGGTTGCGGATGCGGGAGAGTTGATGTTCGGCCACGCCCGCCTCGCGGAGCATCTCCAGAATCGCAGCGCCTCGCCGCCGGCTTCCCAGCAAGCCGATGTACGGCGCGTCGCCGGCCAGCGCCTTCTCGAGCACCGGCACGTCGATCTTGTAATCGTGAGCGACGAGAACGATCGGTGTCGACGCGTTGAACTGCATCTGTCCGGCGATCTCGGAGACGATACCGACGCGAATGTCATCCGCATCCGGAAACCGTTCGCGGTTGGCGAATCGCGCCCGGCCATCGACGACGACGGTGCGGAAGC
>DASVHS010000423.1:0-4909 GCA_036382495.1 Thermoanaerobaculia bacterium
TCGAGACGCGCGAGGAGCATCGGTCGCAATGGGAACGCAGCGACGTCACCGCCGTTTCCGCTTGTGGTGTCGTCTGTGAAGCGATGCTGGCGATCGCGATCGCCGATGCCATGCGCGAAAAATTCGGCGGCGATTCGCTGGGCGAGATGCGCCGCAACTACGACGGTTACCTCGCGCAACTCCACGAGTACTAGCCGCCTCTGTGTGGGTGCCGGCTTCAGCCCGCACAGTGCCGGCTGAAGCCGGCACCCACACTAAAAAACGCCCGGAATCAGCCGCTTCGTTCTCGCCGAGTATGTCCGGTAGGCATCCCCCAGCGCGCCAATCAGCGCCTGCTCCTCGACGCGAATCCGATACGCGATTCCGATCGCTGGACCGATGATCAGGATCGCCAGACTCAACCAGTTCACGAACGCGAGCCCGAGTCCGAAAAACGAGATCAGCGATCCGGCGTACGAGGGATGCCGAACGATTCCGTACAGGCCGTGGTCGATGACCTTATGGTCGTTCGCGATCGCCACGTCGACAGTGAAGTAACGGCGAAGCGTGAAGATCGCGGTCAGCCGGATTGCGAATCCGATGACGATCAGCGCAATGCCGCCGTAAAACGCATACCACTGAATCGAAGTCGGCATTTTTGTCGGCTCGAACGAGCTGAGCACGCCGCCGAGGAACGGCGAGAGGGCGAGGGAGAAGGTGAGCACGAGGCCGGATTTCTTATCCTCGCGACGGGCCTGGCCCGGTTGCGAGCGCTTCACGACGATGATGAAAATCTCCGCCGCAACCCAGACGGAGCAGACGGTCAGGAGAAGCGCCAGCGGACTCATGTCCATAATGTACGCGTGAACAAGGCCGAAGTTCGCGCGATGTTTCCCGTGACGCGGAACGTGGTCTATCTGAACCACGCTGCGGTCGGGCCGCTGTCGACGCGAGCGTACGAGGCGATGGAACGCCACGCCCGCGACCAGCGCGACTTCGGTGCGCTGCACTGGCGGGAGTGGGATCGCCAGTACGAGCTGTTTCGGCAATCGGCGGCGCGGTTGCTCAACTGCAGCCCCGGCGAGATCGCGATCCTCAAGAACACGTCGGAAGGGCTTTCGTTTGTCGCCGAAGGATTCCGTTGGAAGAGCGGCGACAACGTCGTCAGCACCGATCTCGAGTTCCCGTCGAACGTCACGCCGTGGAAAAACCTGGCGCGCCGCGGTGTCGAGCTGCGGATCGTGGAGAGCCGCGGTGGCGCGTACACAGTCGACGACGTCGCGAAACTGATCGACGCAAACACGCGCATCGTCACGGTATCGTCGGTCGCGTTTCACAACGGGTTCGCGGCGGACCTCGACGGAATCGGCGAGCTGTGCGCACAACGCAACATCCTGTTCTGCGTCGACGCCATCCAGAGCCTCGGCGCCCTTCCGATGGACGTGCGGCGATCGAAGATCGCGTTTCTGGCCGCGGACGGACACAAATGGCTGTGCGGTCCGGAAGGCGCCGCGACGTTTTTTGTAGCCGAGGAACATCGCGACAAGCTCGACGTCATCGAGCATGGCTGGATGAACATCGATCGTCGCGGCAAATTCATCGACTGCTCGATGGACCTGCGGCCGGACTCACGCCGTTTCGAAGCTGGATCGCTGAATACGAACGGCATTTACGGTGCGCACGCGGCGATGGATCTCCTGCTCGAAATCGGGATCGACGAAATTGCGACGGAAGTGAGGCGCATCGCCGGATTGCTCGCGGATAGGCTCGAATCGATCGGCTACCGGCTCGGAACGCCGCGGCCGATTGCGTCAGGGATCGTCGGGGCGGTGCCCCCGGTCGTCGAGACGAACACGCTGCTCCGTCTTCATCGAAGGCTCGAGGAGGCCGGCATCGTCTGCGCGCCGCGCGAAGGCATGCTCCGTTTCGCCCCGCACTTCTACAACGATGAGTCGGATGTGGAGCGCGTCATCGACGTTCTACGAATTGTGGAGTGAGCTCTCGTTCCTGTTGACGTGATCCCGCCCATCCCCGATCATCGTTTCATGCTCGAGATCATCGTGGCGTGTGTGGCGGGTGTGTTGTTGGGGTGGGCGCTGAGTGCGAGCCGTTTCGCCCGGCTTCGCACGGAGCGAGACATGGCGCGCGCGGAGCGTGAACGCAGCGATGTGCGTGCCGAGCAGGCCCGGCGCGCGGCGGAGGCGGCACTGAGTGGACGAGCCGCCGCGGAGACGCGCTCGGCGGACGTCGAGCTGCTCATGTCGAATCACGAACAGCTCAAGAAACAGATGGAAGACACGTTCGCGGCGTCTGCGCAGCGGGCGCTCAACACCGTCGGCGAGTCGCTCGTCCAGCTGAACAAGCAGCAGGTCGACGGCTCGCTCGACACCAAGAAAGCCGAGATCGCCGGTCTGCTCAAACCGCTGCGCGAGATGGTCGAGAACTATCGCGGCGAGCTGATCAAGTCCGAGCAGATGCGCAGCGAGTCGTACGGCGGATTGCAGGAACAGATCCGCACGCTGCTCAGCGCGCAGGAACTGACGCAGCGCGAGGCCTCACGTCTCGCAAACGTCCTGCAGTCGCCGACCACGCGCGGCTCATGGGGCGAAGTCACGTTGCGCCGCTGCGTCGAGCTCGCCGGCATGACGGAGTACTGCGACTTTTTCGTTCAGGAAACGATCGAGGGCGACGACGGCCGCCGTCTTCGTCCGGACATGCTCGTGCGCCTGCCCAACAACCGCGTCATTGCCATCGACTCCAAGGCGCCCCTCGGCGACTACACCGCCGCGGCGCAGACCGCGGATGAAGATCAACGCAAGGCGCTGCTGGCGTCGCACGCGAAGAACATCCGCCGTCACGTCGACGCGCTCAGCCGCAAGGAATATCAGAACGCACTCGGCGACGGCAGCCTCGACTTCGTCGTCCTCTTCGTGCCAGGAGAGCAGTTCCTGCCAAACGACGGAGAACTGTTCGAGTATGCCGCGCTGCGCAAGATCTACGTCGCGTCGCCGACGGTCCTCCTCCCGCTTCTCCGCGCAGTCGACGCAGGCTGGCGCGCGGAGAAGACCGAGGAGAACGCGAAAAAAATGCATGACGCGGGTGTCGACCTGTTCAACCGCTTCGTGAAGGTCATGGAGTACATCTCCAGGATCGGATCGGCACTGCAGTCGACGGTCGAGAAATACAACGAAGCGATCCGCTCGATCGACGCACGCCTCTGGCCGAAAGCCGAAGAGATGCAGCGCATGGCCGGCAGCGGCAAGGACCTCGCGAACCTGGAGCAGATCGAGGCCACGCCGCTCCAGTCGTCGAAACTGCGATTGACCATGCAGTCGGATGACGATGGGGTGGTTATACCCATGAAATAAGAGCGCAGAGGGCGGAGGGCAGAGCGCAGGAGAAGATTTCATCTGCGCTCCGCGCTCTGCCCTCTGCAACGTGTTATGCTCGCTTCGTCATGACCTCTTTTGTATTGGAGAACGAGTCGTCCGTCGCCAGCGACTCGCGTCTTTGGCTCGGCCACTAGGCCGCTCATCGTCGTAGACAACTACGACTCCTTCACTTACAACCTCGTGCAGCAGATCGAACGGCTCGACGGCCGCGCGGTCGAAGTCGTGCGCAACGACGCGTTTGAGCCGGATGAACTCCTTGCTCGACGGCCGCGCGCGATCGTGATTTCTCCCGGCCCCGGCGTTCCCTCGCGAGCCGGCCGCATCGTCGACCTCATCCGCTCCGACACCTCCATCCCGCTCCTCGGCGTCTGTCTCGGGCACCAGGCCCTCGGCGAAGCATTCGGAGCGCGGGTGATCCGCGGTGGTCTGCCGGTTCATGGCAAGGTGACACCGGTCCGGCATCGCGGAGAGCGGCTGTTCGCGAACTGTCCCGACCCGCTCGCGAGCGCGCGTTATCACTCGCTGATCGTCGAGCGTGATTCACTCCCTTCGTTTTTCACCGTCGACGCGGAGACGGAAGACGGCGTCATCATGGCCATCTCCCACCGCGACCGGCCGCTGTATGGCATCCAGTTTCATCCCGAGTCGTTCGGGACCGTTTGCGGCGACCAGCTCGTCCGCAATTTTCTGGAGGTGACGCGATGATCGCTGCAGCCATCCGTCGTGTGGTCGGCGGTGAGAATCTCGACCGCGACTCGATGTACGAAGTCTTCTGCCACGTGATGGACGGCAAGACGTCCGACGTGCAGAAAAGCGCGCTGCTGATAGCCCTTCGCATGAAGGGCGAAACAGTGGGCGAGATCACCGGCGCGGCCAGGGCGATGCGCGAACGCGTGACGCCGCTCGACGTCGACCGGAGGAATCTCGTCGACACGTGTGGCACTGGCGGCGATGGGCGCGGAACGTTCAACATCTCCACCGTCGCCGCGATCGTCGCGGCGGCGGCCGGCGCGCAGGTCGCGAAGCACGGCAACCGCGCGGTGTCGTCGTCGTGCGGAAGCGCGGACGTGCTGTCCGAGCTTGGCGTCAACATCGACATCGAAGCGCCGCGCATGTCGCAGATCCTACGCCGCACGGGTATCGCATTCCTGTTCGCTCCCAAACTTCATCCGGCGATGAGCGCTGTCGCCTCCGTCCGGCGCGAGCTCGGCGTCCGTACGATCTTCAACGTCCTCGGGCCGCTGACGAATCCGGCATTCGCGCGGCGGCAGGTCCTCGGTGTCTACAGCGATCACCTCGTCGACGTCGTCGCGAACGTGCTGCTTGCGCTCGGGGCGGAGCACGCGATGGTGGTTCACAGCCGCGACGGACTCGACGAGTTGTCCGTGTCCGCCAACACGCACGTCTGCGAAGTGCGTGACGGCGAAGTTCGCTCATACGAGATGTCACCCGCGGACGCCGGGGTGGAGACTCACAAACTCGAAGAGCTCACCGGCGGAGACGTGCAGATGAACGCGGCGATCGCGCGGTCGGTGCTC
>DASVHS010000424.1:0-2669 GCA_036382495.1 Thermoanaerobaculia bacterium
GCAATACCAGCCGTAGAGCGTCTCGCCGTCCGGCGTCTCGATCCGATGCTCCTCGACGGCGTCATGCGGGATGCCGTAGTCGGCGGGATCCCAGCTTTTCGCGGGATCTGGGGACGGTGCAAAGAGCTGCGAACGGCGGAAGATGCGTCGGGCGATGTCGATCGCAGTGATCGCCATGCCGCCGAGAATCAACGGAATCGCTATCTGCCGAAGCTGCTGCTGGACCTTTCGCACCGCTTCACCTTGCGTCTAGTGTAACAACGGCTGGGTTCGTTTTGTGTCGTGGTAGATTCCGCGACAGGTGAAATATATCGATTCTCTTACCCGCGTACGGTACAAAGAGACGGACCAGATGGGCATCGCTCACCATTCGAATTACATCGTCTGGTTCGAAATGGGGCGCACCGATCTATGCCGCGAGACGGGTTTTCCCTATACCGAGATCGAAGCGCGGGGGTACCTGCTCGTTGTGACCGAAGTGGCCTGCAAGTTCCGCATTCCGTACAAGTACGACGACGAGGTCCGGATCCGGACCTCGGTCGCCGAGGTCACCAGCCGATCGATCCGCTTCTCGTATGAGTTGCTGAATGGCACGGGCGATGTGCTCCACGCCAGCGGTTCCACCGCGCATCTGTGGCTGGATCGCGAAACACGCAAGCCGGTTCGCGCGGATGCCGCGGTGATGAGGGGTTTCGCCCCGTTCACACGCCCTTGAAAATGCCCTTCGCGTACTGATCGGGGGCCGCCGCGAACTTGTTCTTATTTTCGACGGACGAGAAGTAATAGATGTGACCCTTGTACTCGTACGTCGGCGTGTTCGCGAGGATCGAGAGCTTGCTGCCGTCGATCGGGTCGAGGGCGATGGCGGGGGCGAAGGGGAGGGCCGCGCGCACCTTCACGTCCTCCGGCGTCAGCGGAACGGGCTGCTGCACTTCCCACGGCTGGCCAGTCGGCTTCGGCGGCGCGGCCTCGTCACGAAGCATCGGCGGCGGATCGAAGACGACAGGACGTGGATCGACGCTGTCGATCGTCCGCATCTCCGAGCGCGGGACCGGCGCGGATGAACCGTTGGCGGATGTCTTCGGAGGACGATGGCATCCGGACAGGGCTACGAGAAACAGAGCGCAGAGCGCAGAGGGCAGAGCGCAGGAGAACGGGATCTGCGCTCTGCCCTCTGCGCCCTGCGCTCTGAATTCGGTTCCAGGCAACTTCATCCGCGGACTATTCTGCACGGCGCATTCCCGGTCACAACTAGGGAACCTCTGCACAAGTCCAGCGCGTGGCGTTGCGTGCGCCGCCGTGCCGTATGCGACGCCGCTGCGACGCAGGCGATGCGGGACATCGCTGAGGAGTGGCGGCATCGCATACGGCCCGGCGCCGTCCGCAACCCGAAGGGCTGACGGCGGTTGCGGGTCGAGACCGACGGCGCTCGTCGTCAACGATGCCACCGCATCGCCTCCTCCTCGCGCCGGCGGTCTCGACACGCAATCGCAGTCAGCGCCACGCGTCGGACTTGTGCAGAGGTTCCCTAGTGCGCCCGGATCGGCGCCCAGATCCTGTCGAGGAAGTCGAGCGTGCTCTGCGCCATCCCGGCGACGTCGCTCCGGATGTTCGGCCCCGCACCTGTCGTGCGCGCCACTTCGTTCGACGCTGCGGCCGCGAATCCAATCGTCGTGAAGTGAACGTGACGCATCGACGTGAATGACTGGACATCGAGTTGCGATGTCTTGAGAAACGACAGATCGGGCGCCGGATGATCGAGATTCTCGTAGAGACTCAGGACCGGCGGAAGCTTGCGATTCGAATCGAACATCGGAACGGAAGTGAGCGACGCGATCCCGACGGGTGAAGTCGTTCCATCGAGACTCACGAACGCGTTCACGGGCAGATGCATCGCGTACAACGCGAGCGCGTCGACGCCGAAGTCGTAGCCGACGACAGACACCGGCACGTTGACGGCGTTCGGCCAGTCTCCGATGTCGGAAACCGCCCGATCGATGTCATCGGATTGCTCCTCCGCGCGCGGACCGATCTGATCCTCGGACGTCAACGGACCGGTGATCGTTAGAACCGACGGTGATGTGATCACGATGTAGCCGTGACTGGCGATGAACTCCGCGAGGACGGCCTGGTCCGCTGCGAGTTGTCCGTTGCCTTGGGCGATGTAGACGATCGGGGAGCGCCCGGGATTCGAGCGCGTGACCGCATTCACCCGCGCGATCATCGGCGAGTTGGCGAGCGACAGCGCGGTCTGTTGCGACATGCCGGCGGACGTCAGCTTGCCCGTGAATTCATCGACCGCCGCCTGCTGCGCCTCAGGTGACGGTTCGTCGATCGAATTGTCCGTAGCGTTCAGGCCCAGGTAGTCGCGAAACGTCATCGGGCTTCCGCTTCCCGGTTGCGACGGATACCAGATGCTGATCTGAACGTAGTGCTGCGGCCCGTGATGAAACTCCGAGGCTTGTGCCCGAAGGATGAGGTACTTGAAGCCGATCGCGACCGGGCCGGGAGTCAGCGCATCCCACAAATGCGGTATCGGCGGCGGCGCGACCGCATGCCGCTTCGGCGACGAGGCAGACGCACATGCGGCCATGAGGACAAGCGCGAGAATGAGCCGGAAGCGCTGGGACATGGAGCCGAGAACACGCGCGTTCGAGCGCGGATTCTCG
>DASVHS010000425.1:0-2919 GCA_036382495.1 Thermoanaerobaculia bacterium
CCGAGCGCGCAGCGATCGCCGTAGCCTCGGTCGGCGTGAGGACCCATGCATCGAGCAACGGCTTGCCGATGTTCGGCAGGCTCGCGAATTTCGGATCAGCCGCGAGGAAGGCCGGGATGCCGAATCCTGTCGCAATCTGACCGGAATACGGAAGAAGCACAAAGCTGCCCGTCGGAAGTGGGCCGACGGTTCCGTCGCCGAGCTCCGCGATCAGCGGAATCGCTGCGCCGTTGAAGATGACCGGCTGCTGCGTTTGCGGGTTGATGAGAACCGGCGGCACGGTGGTGAGATAGGGCAGAGATGCCGCGCTCGTCGGCATGTTACCGACGACGATGCCCGCGTTCGGATCCCCGGCGATCAACTGATCGAGCATCTTGTTGTACGCCGTCTTGAACGCGTCGGTCGGCGTGAGCGCCTTCGGCGTCCCGCCGAGGACTGAGCCGAGGAGGTCGTTGCCGCCGATCCAGATCGCGATGAATGTCGGATTCTCAGCGAGCGCCTGCTGCACAGCCGTCCCCTGGCCGCGAAGAATGAATTGCGCGAAGGCCTTCTGTGTACTCGTCGCCGGGTCCGCGCCCGTGAGCGTCGTCAGGTCGCTGACATTCGCACCCGGAATGCTCAAGTTGTTGTACGGCCTCGCCAACGTGAGATTCGTCGGCTGACCCGTTCCCGTTGCGGGAAGGATGACCGGCGGGAAGGAGATGATGTCGACGATTTGCAGTTCGTTGGCGATCCCCGGGAAGCTGACAGTCGGCTGCTGGAAGTCCGGCGCGCCGGCCTGTCTGGCGATGATGGCCGGCCAACTGTACGGCTGGTGATTGACGTTGAGCGATCCGCTCTCGAAGCCCGCGCCATAGCTGTCGCCGAGCGCTACGAACCGCGTGAAATCAGCACTGCCGCGCGCGGCGAAGACCGGTGCGGCAATCGACAGCACGGCAACAACGACGGCTGCAAATCTTGAAAGGCTCTTGATTCGCGTCATGCCTGATTCTCCTTTGGGTTAGAACCTGTAGCCGAGGTTGAGGCTGAGCAGGCTTGCGTTGGTCTTATACGTTCCGTTGAAACCTTCGCCGCTGAGTCCCTGGGTGCTGCGATCCTTGAAGTGAAGGACGAACACAGTGCCGTCGACGATCCAGGGGCCGCTGTGATAGCCCACGCCGAACGTCACGCCTTCGCGGTCCGCGTCAGGAAGAAGCGGGCTCACTGCCTCCACCGGCTCAGGATTCTGATCGTAGAGAAGTCCGAACCGAACGTCCCACACATCAGTCGCAGCGTGATTCACGCCGACGCGATAGGAGTTCGAGTCCTTCCAGTTCTCGGGGCGGCTCAGGGTCGGGATCGTCGCGAACGCGATGTCGAGTGACTTGAAGCGGCTCCAGCTTGTGCGCGTGTAGTCGAACTCGAGGTCGGTCTTCGGAATCGTCGTGACGGCGAGTCCGATGATCGCGGTGGCAGGGAAGGGCAGCGTGGTGGAGATCTTCTGGTTCGGCGGCAACTGTGATTTGACGATCGCGTCGAACTGCGCATTTCCGCTCGAGATCTGCGTGAACGTGGCGTCGCCCTTGAAGTTGATGTCCATATCCGAGCGATACGACGCGCCGATGCGGAAGCGGTCCGACGGCTTGAAGAGCACGCCGACGTTGTAGCCCCACGCGCTGTCCCAGTCGCTGTTGAGGTAGACGTTGGCCACATCCGTGATCCGCCCGTTGAACGGATTGAGCGCGCCGTTATTGCGCTGCAGGATGATGTGACCACGACGGTAATCGGCGCCGGCGCCGATCGCGATCCGGCCGTCACCGCTCTGCCATGCCAGTGCCGGCTGGATGTCGAGCGTCTTGACGTTCGCATCGCTCGAGACGAAGCGGCCGACCCATGGAGCCTGCCAGTTCGTGCGCAGGCCGAACGGGGTCATGAGGCCGAGGCCGAACGTGAGGTTGTTCGCGATCGGAACGGTGACGTAGGCGTTCGGTGGCATGAACGTGTGCCGTGCGTACGCGCCGGTCGTCCCCGAAGTGAATTCGTCATTCGGGTCGCCGCGGAATTCGTTCGCGAAGTTGATGGCCGTGCCGCCGGCCATGACCGTGAAGTGCCGCTGCTGCGCGATTCCGGCGACGTTGTAGAAGATCGCGCTGGGATCGTCCGCGGTGGCGGCGAATGCGCCGCCCATCGCGGTCGCTTTCGCGCCCTGTTCGAAGAGCGCGAAACCCGAACCGAACGCGGTCCCGGCAACCGTCAACAGGACCAGCGCGAGCGTGAAGTATCTGGTGTTCAAACGCAAGGTAACCTCCTACGTTTTCTTTGATCTACAGGTGAGGTGGCATGCGAAAACGCGGGCATCATAGCACACGGAATTTGCGTGATTTTGAGGCTGTCATGAGTCGCATGAATCGCACGATCGCCTCCGTTGTCGTCATCGTTTTTGCCACACGACTCGAAGCCGGCGTGACGTACCGGAGCGAGACGACGACCACGGGAGTGCGATCGCGCGCGTTCAACGGAATCGTGAAGACCGAGTCAGGCCAATCGCGATTCACGGTGACGAAGAGCGACGAGAAGATGTTCGAAGCAGGATCGGTCATCCTGTCGTCCGGCAAAGACAGCAACATGACGGTGCTGAATCCGGCGAAGGGCACGTACTACGTCCTCGACTTCGCGAAGGTCGCGAGCTCACTCGCGGAAACGCAGAAACAATTCGCTCCCTGGCTGTCGATCTCGAAGCCGGTCGTGACCGTGAAGAGCGAGGGACCCGGCGAAATCGTCGAGGGGTATCCGACGCAGCGATGGTTGGTCGACACTTCGATGGAGATGAAGATGAAGACGTCCGTCGTCATCAGCGCCCATCTGGAGATCCTGACGACGGAGAAGCTGCCGGCCGCCGCGTCCTCGATGGCTCTCAATTCATTGTCGCCCAATGATCCG
>DASVHS010000426.1:0-6908 GCA_036382495.1 Thermoanaerobaculia bacterium
ACACCACGCAAGTCATCCCCACCCTGGCCTTTTTCACCGGCATCCTCGGATCGGACCTCGCGGAGGGGGCGGCGATCTCGATCTTCATGGTCCCGCTGCTCATCATCGCGACGTATCTCGTGCTGCGATCGGCGCACCGCGCGGAGGTGACGTAATGCGACGGCCGCGAAAGATCATCGGAAGCATCACGATCTGGACCGTGCGGCTGCTGTTCGCGGTTGTGCTCGCGTTTCCGTTCTACTGGATGCTGATCACGACGTTCAAGAAGACGACGGACCTGTACAACCTGAAGAACAATCCGTTCATCTTCAACGAGCCGCCGACGCTCGAGCATCTCCGACTGCTGTTTCAGGAGACGTTGTTTCTGCGCTGGGTCGGCAACACCGTGTTCGCCGGCGTAATCGTCGTGATCATCACACTGCTGCTCGCGGTCCCCGCGGCGTACGCACTGGCGCGGTTGACCGGTGGCTGGGGCGCGCAACTCGGCATCGGCGTGTTCCTCACGTATCTCATCCCGCCGACGCTGCTGTTCATCCCGCTGTCGAAAGTCATCGGCTTTCTCAATCTTCAGGACTCGCTCTGGTCGGTGATCGTCGTGTATCCGACATTCACGATCCCGTTCTCGACCTGGCTGCTGATGGGATTCTTCAAGTCGATACCGCGCGATCTCGATGACGCGGCGATGGTCGACGGCCTGACTCGCTGGGGTGCGTTCATCAAGCTGATGGTTCCGATGTCGATATCGGGGATCCTGACCGTCGTCATCTTCGCGTTCACGCTCGTCACGCAGGAGTTCGTGTACGCGCTGACGTTCATCTCGTCCGCCACGAACCAGACCGTCGGCGTCGGCGTGCCGACGTTCCTGGTTCGCGGGGACGTTTACTACTGGGGCTCGCTGATGGCGGCGTGCCTGATCACCGCCCTGCCGATCGGAATCCTTTACAACGTGTTCCTCGATCGCTTCATCGAAGGTTTCACCGTTGGCGCAGTGAAGTAGGCTGCGGGCAGAATCCCTGCGCGTGCTCACGACGCTGCATCGGATCGACAGCGAACACTCCGAGCTTGATCAACTCCGGACGGAACTCGTAGCGAATGCGCACCGATGCCGCCGGCGTCGACTCGAGATTGATGTCGACAAGCTGCACGTCGTTCCCGGTCTGCTGGCCCATTCCGGTCGCGGCGTAGTCGTCCGACGGCGCTGCTGCCACGCCGTTCTGTGCTTCGCGTGAAGCCTGCGGTGCCGGCGCCTGTGCGTCTTTGCGCGATCCATACACCGCGATCTCGCGATGTTTCTCGCGATAGAACACCGCTTCGATGACGCCGAGGTTGTTCGTCTGGCCGAGGGCGGCGCCGTAGGAGTTGGGTTCGTTGGTGAAGAAGAAGCGGCGGGCAATGCTTTCGTTCACCTGCCAGCCTGTGATCACCGTCGAACCGTACGGTTCGAGCACCCACTTCGACGCGTGTGCGGCGCCGGTGTGCTTGCCGTCGATCGTGTTCAGCCCGTCGACGGACAGCGCGACGGCGACGCGATACGGCGTCGGATTCGTCACACGCAGCGAATACTCCTGGCCGCGAACGGCTTCGACGTACACGTTGCCGCGCGCGTGATACTCCGCCCGCGGCGTCTCGCCGACGAGCACCGACACACCGTATCCGCCGATTTCGGCAGCGCTGGCGGTCGCGGTAAGGGTCAACATCAGGATTCCGGTCATCAACAGTTTCATAGCAGCCTCCACGTATGAGACACAGCTGGGGGGCAAAAGAAAACCATGTCATCCCGAGCCGCGAAGACGGAGAGGGATCTGGGCGGGGGCGCGTTCCCGGTTCCCACCACCCAGATCCCACGCCGTCTTCGCGGCTCGGGATGACAATGACGGATAATCCGCTCCTTCCAATGCCCGTTTATGACGATCCTGTCGGAGGCTTGAGACTCGAGGCCGCAGCCCTGCGGCGCTGGACAACCGCCCTCATCGAACACCTCGGCGCCCCGAGCGACATCGCCACGGACGTCGCCGAGCTTCTGATCGCGTCCGACCTTCGAGGCATCGCGTCGCATGGCACGGCGCGGCTCCCGCAATACGTGAAGCTCGCCGAGGCGAGGGTGATGAACCCGGCCGGACGGCCGGTGCTCGAGCGGGGCAAGCCGGCGCTCTCGCTGTTCGACGCGCAGAACGGATTCGGACATCACGCCGGCCGTGTCGCGATCGATCACGCCATCGAGCGCGCCAAGGAAGTCGGAACCGCGATCGCTGTCGTCCGCAATTCGAATCACTACGGCATCGCCGGCTGGTACGCGATGCGCGCGGCGGAGCACGGGATGATCGGCGTGAGCCTGACGAACACGTCGCCGCTCGTCGCACCGACGCGCGCACGCGTGAGCATGCTCGGGACGAATCCGATCGCTGTCGCCGCGCCTGCCGGAAAGCACAACATGCTGGTGCTGGACATGGCCACGAGCACGATTCCGCGCGGACGGATCGAAGTCGCGGCGCGGCGTGGAGAAACGTTGCCGATCGGCTGGGCGATCGGCGCGGATGGGTCGCCGGCAACCACGCCCGATGAGGCGCTCGCCGGATCGCTGCAGCCGCTCGGCGGTGAAGAATCGACCGCCGGCTACAAAGGCTACGGCTTGTCGCTCATCGTGGAACTGCTCACCGGAATTCTCGCCGGCGCTGCGTTCGGCCCGAACATCATCGGCCTCTTCTCCACCGCCGGTAAATCCGACCTCGGCCAGTTCTACATGGCGATCGATCCTGAGGCGATCGGCGACAGCGGTGCGTTCGTCAACCGGCTCGAGCAGCTCATCGATCAATTGATCGGCGCGCCGCTGATTCCGAACGCTCCCGGGCCGGTGCTCTATCCGGGACAACCGGAGGCCGAGCGCGCAGCGAGGCAGCAGCAGAACGGAATCGTGATCGATCGCGAGCATTACGATTCGCTGCAGTCGCTTGCCGAACGATTCAAGCTCGCGTTGCCGGAAACGTTGTGAATCGGTACGACCTCATCGTCATCGGTGGCGGCATCGTCGGACTGGCGACGGCGTACCAGATGCTGTTGCGAAAACCAGCGCTGCGCGTGTGCCTTCTCGAAAAAGAAAGCGAGCTCGGAACGCATCAGACCGGTCACAACAGCGGCGTGATTCACGCCGGTCTTTACTACGTGCCGGGATCGGCGAAGGCGCGTCTTTGCGGCGAGGGACGACGGGCACTGCTTGTCTTTGCGGACGAGCATGGGATTCCGTACGAGTTGTGCGGCAAGCTCGTCGTCGCGCTCGATAACAGCGAGCTCGATCGTCTCGCGAGCATCAAACAGCGCGCGACAGCGAACGGCGTCGAAGGACTCGAGGAAGTCGGTCCCGAGCAAATGCGCGAAATCGAGCCGCACGCGGCCGGTATCCGCGCGCTCTGGTCGCCGCGAAGCGGGATCATCGATTTCCGCCGCGTGGCGCTGGCATACGCGGACGAAGTTCGCTCGCGCGGCGGAACGATCCTCGCGAACCAGAAAGTGAAGTCGATTCGACGCGGTCCGAACGAGCAGGTCGTCATGACTCAACACGACGAGTTCGCGGCGCGCGACGTCATCAGTTGCGCCGGTCTCTATTCCGATCGCGTGGCGGCGATGACCGGCGATGCCGGCGACGAGCGCATCGTGCCGTTCCGCGGCGATTACTACACGCTGAAACCGGATGCGCGGCGGCTCGTCCGCGGCCTCCTCTACCCTGTCCCCGACCCCCGCTTCCCATTCCTCGGCGTCCACTTCACGAAGCGGATCGACGGCGAAGTGCTCGCCGGTCCAAACGCCGTCCTGGCGTTTGCGCGCGAGGGTTACAAGCGACTCGACGTCGCGCCACGCGAGCTGGCGGCGACCTTGATGTTCCGCGGATTTCGCCGGCTCGCGAAAACGTACATCAGAACCGGCATCGCGGAAATGTGGCGCGACTGGTCGAAGGCGGCGTTCACCACGGAGCTGCAACGATACGTTCCGAAAATCCGCGCGCAGGATTTGATCTTCGGGCCGTCGGGTGTGCGCGCTCAGTCATTGTCTGCGGCCGGAACAATGGTCGACGACTTTTCGATCGGCGAGAGCGCGCACATGCTGCACCTGCGCAATGCTCCCTCGCCTGCGGCCACGGCGTCGCTGGCGATTGGGCGGGAATTGGCGGAAATGGCGGTGGCAAGATTCGGGATTTGACCACGATGTCATTCCGAGCCGCGCAGACGGCGAGGAATCTGGGTGGGGGCGCAGGACCCACCGCCCAGATTCCTCGCGCTCTGCGGCGCTCGGAATGACTATTTCAACAAGTGCTTCTGCACTTTGCCTAACGCGGTCCGCGGAATTGTTTCGACCCGCACAAATCGTCGCGGCACCTTGAACGATGCCAGTTGCTCCCGGCAGACCTGCTCGAGTTTCGCGTCGTCGAACTCGCCGACGATGTACGCGACGGGCACTTCGCCGCGAACGTGATCGGGAACTCCGCACACCGCTGCCTCGCGCACACCGGCCTGCTCGAGCAGCAGCTCTTCGATCTCGCGCGGATAAATGTTGAAGCCGCCCGAGATGATCAGGTCGCTCTTCCGGCCAAGCAGCGTGTAGTAGCCGTCGTCGGACCTCGATGCGATGTCGCCGGTCCGAAACCAACCATCGACAAACGCGGCGGCAGTCGCATCGGGACGGCGCCAGTATTCAGCGAATACCGTTGGCCCCTTCACGAGAAGTTCCTCGCCGTCGATGCGCGCCGACACTCCGGGCAATGGAAATCCGACCGTGCCCGGGCGGCGCTCACCGATGTACGGATTGCTCATCGTCATAAACGTCTCGGTCATCCCGTAGCGTTCGAGAATCGTCTGCCCGAAGCGCTCGCGAAAGTTGTTCAGTACTTCAGCCGGCAGCGGCGCGGACCCGCACACGCATAACCGCATCGCAGCGCCGATCGTTCGCGCGGCGTCAGGCGGTGTTTCAAGTAGTCGCACGTAAATCGTCGGGACGCCGAACAGCAGCGAGGGGCGGAAATCGAGCAACTCCGCCGTCGCGGTGCGGTGATCGAATCGCTCGAGCAGGCGCATGCGGCATCCGCTGGCGAGCCAGCAATGAAGCCCGTTGCCGAGTGCGTGGATGTGGAAGAGCGGGAGCGCGAGAAGGAAACGATCGCGCTCCGTGATCTGCCAGCAACTGGCCAGGTTGACCGCGTTCGCGAGAAAGTTGTTGTGCGTCAGCACCGCGCCTTTTGAAGCGCCGGTCGTCCCCGATGTGTAGATGATCGCCGCCGGCGTGTCTCCGTCGAGCGACTCGGACGGACGATCGCTGCTCTGCGTCGCAGCGTCCTGCATCAGCGACTGCAGATTGTCCGCGCTGACGATCAGTCCCGGCTCGGCGTCGCCGGTGATGTGCGCCATCTCCCGATCGCGATACAGGATGTTGATCGGAACGAAGATGATCCCCAGCTTGACGCACGCCAGAAAGAGATCGATCAACTCGACGCGGTTCGCGAGATAGCAGCCGACGCGATCGCCCTTGCGCAATCCGCGCGCGCGCAACGCGTGAGCGAGTCGGTTGCTGCGCGCCTCGATCTCGCCGAACGTGAAGCGCGCGCCCTCGAACTCCAGCGCCTCGTTCCCCGCGCGACCGATCAGCGACTGATCGAGAAGGTGAAGAAGGTTCATGCACAGAGGATCATAGACGTGGATCTGCGCAAGCCGTCATTCTGAGCCATCGGTCACACTGCCGCGGCGCCGAGATAGCCGTCGCGGATGCGGACGTCGTTGACGAGATCGCGCGCCGGACCGGAAAGCGTCACGCGGCCCGTCTCCAGGACGAATGCGCGATCCGCGAGCGCGAGCGCGTGCGGCACGTTCTGCTCGACGAGCACGATCGTCACGCCCTGCTGCGAGATCGTCCGCAGCGACGAAAACACCTCGCGCACCATCATCGGCGCGAGACCGAGAGCCGGCTCGTCGAGCAGCAGAAGCCGCGGACACGCCATCAGTCCTCTTCCGATCGCGCACATCTGCTGCTCGCCGCCGGACAGCGTTCCCGCTTTCTGCCGCAACCGCTCCTTCAACACGGGGAACATCGTGAAGACATTCTCGAGCGTCGTCGCGCGCACGCGGCGCGCCGCCGATTTGTACGCGCCCATTTCGAGGTTCTCGAGCACCGACATCGCCGGCCACAGCTGCCGCGCCTCCGGGACGAGCACGATGCCGCGGCCCACGCGATCGTTCGGCGCGATCCGCGTGATGTCGATGCCTTCGAACACGACCTGACCCTTGCGCGGGCGCATGAGGCCGGAGACCGCTCGCAACGTCGTCGACTTGCCGGCACCGTTCGCGCCGATGATCGTGACGATCTCCCCTCGCTCGACGCGGAACGACACGTCCCACAGCGCCTGCACGTTTCCGTAAAACACGTCGATGCCGTTCACCTCGAGCATCATTTCGCGTCGTCTCCGAGATACGCCGTAATCACCGCCGGATCCTTCAACACTGCCTGCGGCTCTCCTTCGGCGATCTTCTGACCGAAGTTGAGCACGAGGATGCGGTTCGACACGCCGACGACCGCGTGAACGTGATGTTCGATCATGAGCACGGTCACGCCCGAATCGCGAATCGATCGAATGAGCGTCATGGCGTTCTGAATCTCCGCCGGATTGAGGCCGCCCATCACTTCGTCGAGGCAGATGACCTGCGGCTCGGTCGCCAGCGCGCGCGCAATCTCGAGACGCTTCAGCTGCCCGATCGTCAGCGCGTTGGCCGGCGACTTCGCTTCGGACGCGAGGCCAGTGCGCTCGAGAACCTCATTCACGCGACGCGCCGCATCGCCTCCGCGACGCCGCCCCGCGCCGAAGTGCGCCCCGACCGCGACGTTCTCGGTCACATTCATGTCGCGAAACGGCCTCACGATCTGATGCGTCC
>DASVHS010000427.1:0-2494 GCA_036382495.1 Thermoanaerobaculia bacterium
CTGATGCTCGCGTACGACTGGATGTACGACCAGTTCAGTGCGAACGAGCGCGCCATGATCGTGAAGACGGCAACGCGGTGGGTCGACTGGTATCACAACACGCCCGGCTACGCGGAGTCGTGGCCGATGGAGAATTACTACGCCGGCTATGTTCAGGGCATCGCCCTGACCGGCGTCGCAACCGCGGGCGACAACGCCGACGCCGATCGCATCCTCACGCTCATGCGCTTCAAGCTCGCGAACGAGATGCCGGTCATGGATCAGCGTCTCGCCGGCGGCGATTGGGCCGAAGGCTGGAATTACGGTCCGTATTCGGTGACGGAGCTTGCGCTGGTCAGCGCGCTGTTCCGCGATATCGGCGAGGACTGGAGCGTCGACTTCGACTGGCTGCAGCCACTGCCCCTCAGTTTCATGTTGCAGGTCGCACCCGATTTCAGCGAGACGCGTTCGTATGGCGGCTACTCGGGCGACTATCCGAGCAGGACCTCGCCTGCCGCGCTCGCGGTTCTCTCCACGACGACGACGTACGGGTTCTTCGCGCACACGATCTACACGTCGATGAACGCGAATCCGAACAACGACTTCACCGACGGTCCCGGCGACACGTTCTACGAGATGATCTTCGAGCACCCGTCGAACCCGCTGCCGATCGCGTTCTTCCTTTCCTATCTCAACACCGGCACGGGACGATTCTTCTCGCGCTCATCGCTCAGCGATCCGAATGCGTATTTCGTGTCGGCGGAGAACGTCAGCTATTCCTTCGATCATTACGGCTACGCGAACGGCGACGTGCGCCTGTATCACGGCGACGTCTGTCTCGTCTGTCCGAGCGCGTATCGCGGTCCTTCGTTCGACGGCGAAGCGGTCACGCCGGCGTTCTCGACGTATCAGGGACAGCAATCGGGGCTCGTCGGCCGGAACAATCAGAACTTCTCGTACATCGAGCACGGGACGTTCGCGGCCATCGCAATGCGCTTCGAGTCCTCGTGGCCGGTGAATCGATACGACGAAGGCATCGTCTCCGCTGATGATCCGTTCGACTACATGATCCGGCAGATCGTGCATCTGCGGCCGGGCACGCTGATCGTGCGCGACCTGCATCGCCGCCGCCACCCCTCCGACCCTCTCGCCGCCCGTTTCCACCTCGGCTCCTCAGAGCCAGTGCAGAACGTCAGCAACGGATATCGAATCGGCGTGCTCAATGTGTCGACGATCTATCCCGCGGGAGCGTCCGTCGTTTTCTCGAACGACGTAGACGGCGGCGGCAATCGCATCGGCACGCTGATGGAGTTGCAGTTCGCAAGCTCGACCGCCCCGATGGAGCTCGTGACTGTTTTCTCCGAGACGCTCACCGCGAACAGCTATGCATCGGGCACGCTCGCGCTGAGCGACGGCACGCGCGTCATCTTCGCGAACAGTTCAGTCGACGTGCTGTCTGGCGGCACTGGAAAGCGACGCGCCGTCAAGCATTGAGCTTCGCGAAGGACTCGCGGACGCAGATGTCGCAGATCCGCACGTTTTCCTTTGCGATCATCTGTTGCACCTGATCCGACTTTCGTCCGCAGAAACTGCACTCCACTCTTGGAAGACCGTCGTCGGTCCACGCGTCGGTGATGCCGGGATACGCGCGCTCGGCGCGGTGTTTCGCCTGACGGATCGACGGATGGGAGCTTGTTTCGACAACGCGCCATTTGTCGTCGCAGTGGAAGAGCAGGACTTCGCCGTCGGCGACAGGTTCACCGATCGCGTACTTGACTGATTTCGGGATCACCGCGTACTCGACGACGCGGGAGCCGTCGATCATCGGAGGCGGACCGGCTGGTTTCTTCGCCATCTCAGGCAGTGGATCGCCGCACCATGGTCGCACGGATGACACAACCGAAACCAGCAATCATCGCGATCGTCCGGACGATGTGCCACTGCCACCACCGGTCGCGGGCAGCCGCCCACATCGACGGTGGCGCTGATGCTCGCCATCCGATGACGATCGCATTGATCGGCTGATTGCCAAAGCGCGTGACCAGTCCGGCGATCACGAAGAGAATCACGGCCGTGAGCAGCAGGTACAGGGTCGATCGATTCGAACGCGCGAGGTACGCATGGACGAGCGTGATGACTGTACAGATCGCGCCGAGGACGGGCATCGTCACGTTCAACGCGCGGATCGCGTTCTGCTGCTGTTCGATGTACGCCGACGGCGACAGACTGTGCGGGTTGTAGCCGAGCCATATGCCGAACACGGTGCCGGCGATGAGCCCTGCGAGAAGAACGTTCGAGAATCTGATCGCGGCGAGCATGGTCTCATTCTAAACGCGGTCTGGAGGCGCACTTCAGTGCGCCGTTCCGCGGGCTGAAGCCCGCGGCCACACAGAAGCCCGCGTCGCGAGGACTCACCGGCCCGCGTACGGGTCCAGCGATCGCGCGATCGCACGCATCTGATCGTCGGTCAGCTTGTCGAGTTGCGGCAACGCCGGTTTCGATGCATCGAAACCGG
>DASVHS010000428.1:0-3733 GCA_036382495.1 Thermoanaerobaculia bacterium
GAGGCGCGAGCCGGTGGAGTGGCAGACGACGTCCGCCTTCACCTGCAGGTCCGCTGTGACTTTCACGCCGACCTGTTTGTTGAGTCCGATGACCTCGCCGAGGTCACGGCCGATTTTTTTAGGATCGATGTCGACGGCGGCCACGAGCTTGACCCACGGCTTGGTGAGCAGCAGCCGCGCGATCTCGGCGCCGATCGGGCCGATACCATATTGGGCAACGGTGATGGGTTGGGGGTTCATGGGTTCCTCATTCGAATTGGCGGCGCGCATTCTAGTTCTAAAAAGCTGAATTTCGAATTTCGAAGTTCGAATGACGAATTGAGAAGAAGTCCCACCTCTGCTTCTTAATTCTTCATTCGAACTTCGAACTTCGAAATTCAATCGGTGAAGAGCGACGGTTCCTGTTCTTCGACAGCCTCTTCCTCTTCATCCAGAAAATTGGAGACGCCCACTCCCGCCAACCGGAACCGGGCCGTGGCCGGAAATTCGAATCGCTCGACCAGAACCACCGCAATGGCAGCGAGATCTTCCCCCGACGCGGGGATCGTTTCCGGCGTCATGCGCCGCGTCGCGGTGTGAAAGTCGGGAGTACGCAGCTTCACGGTGACGGTGCGGCCGCGCATTCCGCGTTTGTCCATCGATTCCCATAATTTCTGCGAGGCGTTTTTCAGATACGCCGCGACTTCTTCGCGCGTGATGTCGGTCTCGAACGTGTTCTCGCTCGACCATGACTTGCGCTTGTGCGACGAGACGACCGGCGACTCGTCGATGCCGCGGGCCAGCTCCCACAGCCGCGTGCCCCAGCGGCCGAATCGTTCGGTGAGTTGCTCGACGGTGAACCGGTGCAGATCGCCGACCGTGGCGACGCCCATGTCGGTCATGATTTTTTCTGTGGCCTTGCCGACGCCGGGGACTTTGCGCACAGGCAGCGGAAGGAGGAACTGCTCGATCTGATGCGGTCGGATGACGAACAGGCCATCGGGCTTTCGCCAGTCGGACGCGATTTTCGCGAGGAACTTGTTCGGTGCGACGCCGGCCGACGCGGTCAGATTGATCTCTTCCCGAATCTCCCCACGGATTCTTTCCGCCGCCTCGGTTGCGGTGGGGATGCCGGTCAGCTCTTCCGTCACATCGAGATAGGCCTCGTCCAGCGAGAGCGGCTCGACGAGCGCCGTGTGGCGTTCGAAGATCGTCCGGATGTGCCGCGACGCTTCTTTGTAACGCTCGAAGTCGGGAGGCACGAAGACGCCGTCGGGACAGAGCCGTTTCGCGCGCGACGACGGCATGGCCGAATGCACACCGAACTTGCGCGCTTCGTACGACGCCGCGCAGACGACGCTGCGCAGTCCCGGCCAGCCCACGATCACGGGTCGCCCCCGTAGCGACGGATCATCCCGCTGTTCGACCGACGCATAGAATGCGTCCATATCGATATGGATGATTTTTCTCAACTCACAACGCCCGCGTTTCTCGTCGACCAATCGATCGTGCAGCGGAACTGTGACCGCATGCGCGCAAAGGCCGCCGCATCGAACGTGATTTTCAGGCCGCACGTCAAGACACACAAGGTTATCGAGATCGGGCGGATGCAGCACGGAGGAGAAGCGGGGCCGATCACGGCATCGACTCTCGCGGAGGTAGAACGGTTTGCGGATGCCGGTTTCCGCGATATCACGTACGCGGTGCCGATCGCGCCGGAGAAACTGGAGCGCGCGGCAGGCATCGCCCGACGCATCGAGCGGCTCAACATCCTCATCGACAGCTTCGAAGCGCTGGAGGCGGTCGAGTCATCGGGATTGGCGTTCGATGTGTTCCTCAAAGTTGATTGCGGATACCACCGTGCCGGCGTCAATCCCGATGATCCGGCCAGCGCAGTTCTCGCGCGGCGGCTGATCGATTCGAAGAAAATCCGATTCGGAGGCCTGCTGACGCACGCCGGCCATTCCTATCACGCGAGGAACGTCGACGAAATTCGCGCGGTCGCGAACGATGAGACCGCGGCCTTGACGCGATTCCGCGAACGCATCGGTGGCGATTTCGTCCGCAGCATCGGCTCGACGCCGACCGCATCGGTCGTCGATCGCTTCACGAACTGCGAAGAGGTCCGGCCGGGGAACTACGTGTTCTACGACGCGTTCCAGTCGACGATCGGCTCGTGCCGGTTCGAGGACGTTGCGGTCTCGGTTCTGACGACGGTCGTCGGTTCGTATCCCGAGCGCAACACGATCATCGTCGACGCCGGCGCCCTCGCGTTATCGAAAGACACCGGCCCCGATCACATCAATCCGCAATTCGGATTCGGCATCGTGTGCGATCTCGACCTAAAGCCCCATAACACGATGAAGCTCGTCGCGTTGTCGCAGGAGCACGGCAAGATCGCGACGTTGGAACCCGTGGCCGTCGGTACGTTGTTGCGCATCGTTCCGAATCACTCGTGCCTTACCGCGGCGATGTACTCGCGGTATCACGTGGTTGACGGGCGGCGGGTGGTGGCGGAGTGGGGACCGGTTCGGGGCTGGTAAAGAAACCGAATCTCGAATTTCGAAGTTCGAATTTCGAATGAAGAATTGAAAACAGCTTTGCTTCTAAATTCTTCATTCGAACTTCGAACTTCGAAATTCATCTGTTGCTGTCACCAAGAGGTCCTCCTTTCATCGAATGAAAGCAAGGAGGGTCACCAGATGGACCCACGAATCAACTCAACCTATTGGAGCCTGCGCATCGCGCTCGGCCTGACCGCGTTTCTCGCCGGTCTCGACAAGTTTTTCAACCTGCTCGCGCACTGGACCGACTACGTCAGTCCGATGATCCGATCGATGCTGCCGTTTTCGGCGACGACGTTCATGCACATCGTCGGCGTGATCGAGATCGCGGCGGGGCTCATCGTCCTGTTCAACATCACGAGGTTCGGCGCCTACGTCGTGATGGCGTGGCTGATCGGAATCGCACTCGCGCTGCTGACGAATGGCAAGTACTTCGACATCGCCGTCCGCGACCTCGTCATGGCTGTCGGCGCCTGGTCCCTCGGCCGTCTCGCGGAGATCCGCGCCGAGTCGGTGGCCGTCAGCCGCGTGTCACCGTCGCGCCCCCTGGTGGCAAACCGCGTGCAGTCCTGAACGTTGTTTCTACGAGGGCCGGCGCGACTCGGAGACGAGCGCGCCGCACCAGGGTGGCCACGTATCGGACGTGCAATCCCGTGACAACGCGCCGCTCCAGACCCGCGCCATCGATGACGACGACACGGCCGTGAAGGGCGTTTCCGTTCGGGAAACCGGCGCGAAACGCAGGAGCTTTTCAAGGACCGCGACTACGGCGCCTGAACACGCCGCAGTGCCCTAAATCACGCGTTTTCACCGCCTTCGCGTTACTATGGCCTCATCGTCCAAGAGGCCTTCACGTGTCCATTTTCGGAGAAATCTTCTCCAGCAGCAGCTACATTCTCACCGGCCTTTCCGTCGCCAACGGATTGACCGCGGCCATCGTGCTGCTCATCGGCCTGGCGATCCTGTTGCGAGGCCGGACCGCACCGCCGGCGAAGGCGTTTTTTGTCATCACGCTGGCTTCTTCGGCGTGGCTCATCTGCTCGGCGTTGATGTTCTCGTCGCGCCATCCCGATCTCGCGAGTCTTTGGGCGCGCGCGGCGGTCATCCCGGTCGGCGTCATCGCGGCGGCGGCCCTTCACTTCACGATCCGCAATCTGCGACCGCTGCAGCGCCGCTCGGTCGCGACGGTT
>DASVHS010000429.1:0-4583 GCA_036382495.1 Thermoanaerobaculia bacterium
ACGACACGTTCTGCATGTGCGCGTAGTCATCGAGCGTGATGCGTGCTTTCTTGAGGCGTAGCGACCACGCCGGCCTGTCGAGATCGCACGACGTGAACATGCCGTTCGTCATTACATACGTGTCTTCGTCGACTTTCTCGATCTGGTCGCCCGTGAAATACATCGACGGCTGCATCGCACCGGTGGCCTGAAAAAATGTTCCCGTTTTGCTGTCGAGGTTGTAGAGCGCGCGCGTCGCCGTGATGCGCGTCGGGCCCTGATCGATGACGACGTTGCCTTCGGCCGTGACGTCCTTCGTCTTCGGGTTGTACGTCAGCTTGTCCGCGCGGATCTTGATGTCCTGATACTCGACGTGGACGTCGCCCTCGAACACGCCGTAATTCTCGCGCTCGCCTTCGACCTTTCCTCCCGGCCCGATGGTGATCTTCACGTTTCCGCCGCCCGGTTTCGGTCCGGGGACGAACGTGAATTTCGAGAGGGGCTTCTGCGCGCTCAGTGGAACAGCGAAGAGAACCACCGTCAGCGCGGCGACGAGGCGCCGAGGGAAACGTATCACTCGGAGGTGATTGTAACGTCGCCACGCCGGTGCGCGCGATTTTGCGTCGCGGGTAACGAAAGTTTCGATGAGACGTCGAATCGAGAGCGCACGTATCAGGAGACAGGACATGAATCGCCGAGTGCAACTTCTCGTCATCCTTCTCGCTCTGCTATCCATGGCCCAGGTCGTCGGTCCGACGCGTCCGCGTCCTCATATCCGCCTTGTCGACTTCGCTGCTCAGCCCCACGACTGGTCCCAGTTCAATTACAACGTGCAGCACAGCGGAACGAATACCGATGAACAGCTGATCGGCACCGACAACGTTGCAAGTCTGCAAATGATTTTTCAGACGCACCTGCCTGCGATCAGCGACGGCGCGCCCGTGCTCTGGGCGGCCAACAGCAAGCGGCGCACCGACCACTACCTGTTCCTCACCGGTACCAACGGTTCGCTGATCGCACTCAACGGCACAGGCAACCTGCGCTGGCAGACCACTCCTCCCGATGGTCCGCGATGGACGACGAGCTCTCCGGTACTCGATCCCTCGCGCCAGTTCGTCTACTCGTACGCGCTCGACGGGCGCGTGCACAAGTACGTGATGACGACCGGCAAGGAAATCGTCGACACGGCCTGGCCCGCACTCGTAACGCGCAAGCCCGACGTGGAAAAGGGCTCCGCGGCTCTCAGCATCGCCACGCTGCCGGACGGCACGTCGTATCTTTACGCGACAGTCGCCGGCTATCCCGATCCCGGCGACGCCGGCGATTATCAGGGGCACGTCGTCGCAATCCGGCTGCAGGACGGGCACACGAATACGTTCAACGCACTCTGCTCCCACAAGACGTACGTGCTTGGCTACGGCGACTGCGGTTCGTTGCGTGCGGGCGTTTGGGGACGGCCGGGCGTGATCTACAACGAGGCCGACAACAGCGTGTACATCGTGACGAGCAACGGTTCCTTCACAGCGAACACGGGAGGAACGGACTGGGGTGACTCGATCGTCCGGTTGCGACCCGATCTCCGCCAGCTGAGAGGGAAGCCGATCGACACTTACACGCCGGCGGAATACCAAACGCTCGACGATCAGGACCTCGATCTCGGTTCCAGCGCGCTGGCGCTCCTTCCGCGGCCCGGCGAGAGCGTTCCGAGTCTCGGCGTCCACGCCGGCAAGGACTCGGTGGTTCGTCTCGTCGACCTGAGAAATCTCTCCGGTCAGGGCGGTCCCGGCAACGTTGGCGGTGAGCTCCAGCGATTACCGTTGCCGCAAGAGGGATTCCACCTCGCTGCAGCGGCCGTGTGGATCGACGCTGAAGGTGATTCATGGATTTACTTCGCGAATCATCGCGGGATCACCGCGTTCGAACTGATGGGCGACGCGTCCAATCCACGACTCGAGCAGCGCTGGACGAGCACTGCGTCGGGTGACTCGTCGCCCGTCGTCGCGAATGGAGTTGTCTTCACCGTGCGTACGAACCGCATCACCGCGCTCGACGCGCAAACCGGCGCCGAGCTCTGGTCAGACGCGAATGTGGGAAAAATCCACTGGGAAAGCCCGATCGTCGTGAACGGCGCGGTCTACATCACCGACTTCGACGGAATGCTGACCGCGTACGCACTGCCGAAGGACGCGACGTTCTTACGGTGACGCCGCGGGCATCTCATCGTCGTGAGGTGTGGTGCGAAGGCGCAACGTGTCGTGATCGATGCGCGCCATCTGCTGCAGTTGCATGCGCAGCTTGATGATCTCGAGCTGGTAGAGGCGCGCCATCTCGTCGGTCCGGTTGCGCTGCTGCCGCTTCCGCAGAGCGATGCGGTTGGCGATGCGCACGAACTCACGGTGAGCGTTCGGATCGTTCCATCCACCGCGGCCGAGCCGGAGGAACGGGTGGGCGGTCGGGCGGACGTCGGCGTCGTCGACGAATCCCAGCGACGCTTCGTGGCGAAGCTCGGCGCGCATGTCCGGCCACTGTTTGAAGACCGTGACGACTGCCAGGAGCGGGATGACCGCGCCCGTGATTGCAGCGGTTCGAGCGTCGCTCAGACCGGTGCGATGCAGGAGGAGCGGGATGTGCGCGGCTCCGACAGCGATCGCTGCGGTAACGACGTCGAGGATCAGTTGCTTCATTTTGTCGGCGACGTGGAACGCGGCGAACGTGATCCCGTATCCGGCCACGGCCCCGGCGATGACACACATCGCGAACGCTTGCAGTTCCCAGTCGCTGTTGATGACGAGAGGGATCGATGCTGCCGCACCGATGGCGGTGCCGAGCAGCATTCCGTCGGCCGGCTCGCTCTCCTCGCCGGTGAGTCGCGCATACAGCGCGGCGATCGTGATGGTGACGCCGGCCATCACCGGCCGCAGCGCCGGCCCGAGATCGACCAGGCGGATCAGGATGCCTGCCCCCGCGCCGGCGAGCACGGGCGTCGCCATCGCCCGCCAGAAGTCGTTGTCGAGTGTCTTGAAGAACCGCACGATCGCGATGGCCAGGAAGAACGACAGGACGATGAGCAATGCGAGAACCGGTTCCGACATGAGCTACCCGGCCGGCATGGAGCGAATCGGATGCCTGACGAACCAGAGCCGCGATCGCTCGATGTCCGAACGGATCTGATTGCTCAGCTCGAGTGCCGAGCGGAACTGCCTTTCCCGGCGCAGCAGTCGATGGAAATAGAGGCGGACGGTGTCGCCGTAGACGTTCGAGTCGAAGTCGAAGATGTGGCTCTCGATCGTCGTCGCGAAATTTTCGTAGAGCGTCGGCCGCACGCCGATGTTTGTCACGCTTTCGAACGAGCGTGAAAAACTCTCGAACCGCGATGTCGTCACGTAGACGCCCGAGCCGGGAAAGAGATCGTTCGCCGGATCGAGATTGACCGTGGGGAACCCGATCTTGCGTCCGAGGCGGCGTCCGGTGGCGACGCGGCCGTCGATGAAGTAGGTGCGGCCGAGTGCGAGACGGACGGTCTGCATCGCCGCTTTCATGATCGCGTCGCGCACGAGCGAGCTCGACACGCGGATCCCCCGTATGCGCACCTCGCCGGCGCCTTCGACTCTGAACCCGTAACGCTTGCCGGCAGCTTCGAGTTTCTCGAGATTGCCTTCCCGTCCTGCGCCGAAGCAGAAGTCGCGACCGATGCGGACTTCGCTGACCTTGAGCGCGTTGACGAGAAACTCGGAGATGAACTTGTCGGCGGTCCATCGCGAGAATTCGTGTGTGAACGGCACGACCAGCATCGCGTCCACGCCGAGCTCGCGCAGAAGCTCCTCCTTCTGCGACAGGGTGAGGATCTGCTTCGGCACACGGCCCGGCGCGACGATCGACAGCGGATGCGGGTCGAACGTGATGACCGCGGAGGGAACGTCCAGCTCGCGGGCCCGCTCGATGACGCCTCGAATGATGGCCTGATGGCCGATATGGAGTCCGTCGAAGTTGCCGATGGTCGCCACGCATCCGCGCGGCAGATCGGTTTGCTTCAACGGGTCATTGAGGACAAGCATCGGGCGTGATGATACGACGTCATCCTGAGCGTCCAGAGGAGTGCGGCGGCTTGCCGCCGCCATGGATTGCGACGGCTCGCCGTCGCAGGCGAATACCGCGGCAGCAAGCTGCCGCAGTCCATGGCGGTGCCGAGGCACCGCAGTCCGGTCGAATCCACCGTTCAGGATGACGTGGTGAACACACCTGGATATTCAACGTGATCGTCGCGCGCCACCGCGTATTCACTCATCACATGCAACTTTCGCGAATTCGGCCCGATGATGTGGACGACTTCGAGGCCGCGCCGTACGAGCTCGTCCGACAACAGGTTGCGATGGCAGCGCCACGGCACTGCCTCGGCGCACATGTACGCAGTCACCTGGACGGAATCGACCAGCTGGTCGACCGCCGCGTGAAACGCCGGCGTGGCCATGTGATCCGCGTACGCGCGGAACTGTTCGTTCTGGAGGGCTGTGTTCGGAGAATCGGCGAGGGCCTTGCGGCGGCCGCCCAGGTCCTCGAAGTGGACGTAGGTGATACCGTTCTCGGGAAGCGATTTCTGAAGGGCT
>DASVHS010000430.1:0-4962 GCA_036382495.1 Thermoanaerobaculia bacterium
TACGTCATCGCCATGGGCGCATGCGCGACGTCGGGCGGCTTCTATCGTGCCTATCACGTCGTGCAGGGCATCGACGAGATCATCCCCGTCGACATCTGGGTGCCGGGCTGCCCGCCGACGCCCGATGGTCTGATGTACGGAATCCTGAAGCTGAAGGAAAAGATCGAGCGCGGAGAGATTCGGCGCGGCTGAGCGACATGAGCACTCTGACCAAATTCTCCGCCATTCCCTACACCGGTCCGGCGCCGACGAACCGGCAGCCGTACGTTCCCGCTGACATCGAGCGGATCGACGCGCGCGGCGCGGAGATCGCGGCGAAGCTGAACAATCCTGCAATCAAGCAGGAGCGCAATCAGGACCTGCCGACGTTCCTCGTTGAACGCTCGCGCATCATCGACGTCCTCATCGCTCTCCGCGATCACGCGGAACTGAAGTTCACGCTGCCGCTCGATCTTTTCGGCGCCGATTATCCCGGCCGCGACGAACGTTTCGACGTCGTTTACCAGCTCTACTCGCTCGCGAACAACGAGCGCGTGCGGCTGAAAGTGCGCGCCGGCGAAAACGACAGCGTCCCCACGTCGGTCCACGTCTTCAAAGCGTTCGACTGGTTCGAGCGCGAGGTTTGGGACATGTACGGCGTGAAGTTCGACGGCCATCCGAACCTGCGCCGCATCCTGACGCACGAGATGTTTCAGGGTCACGCGCTGCGAAAAGACTACGACCCCGCGCAACGCTGGCTGCTGACCGAGAAAGGCGTCTCGACGATCACGCCGAAAATCGATCCACGTTTTCAGGACGTCGACACCGACTTCGAGCGCGTCACGCTCAACCTCGGCCCGTCCCACCCGGCGATGCACGGCACGCTTCGCGTCGTCGTGACCCTCGACGGCGAGACGATCATCGGCGCCGAGCAGGAGATCGGATACCTGCACCGCTGCTTCGAGAAGATGTCGGAGACGCACACGTACCAGCAGGTCATCCCGTTCACCGACCGCCTCAATTACTGTTCGGCGATCATCAACAACGTCGGCTACTGCCTGACCGTCGAGAAACTCCTGGGCATCGAAGCACCGTCCCGCGCGCAGCAGGTTCGTCTGATGCTGTCGGAGTTCATGCGCATCTCCGATCACATCATCTGCATCGGCGCGAACCTCGTCGACCTCGGCGCTCTCACGAACTTCTGGTATCTGTTCCAGCCGCGCGAAGAGATCCTCGGACTCGTCGAGCAGTGCTGCGGCGCGCGGCTCCTGCCGACGTACCTGCGCGTCGGCGGGCTGGCGATCGACGTCCCGACGAACTTCCTCGAGAACTCGCAACGCCTCGTCAACATGCTTCCGAAGTTCATCGACGAGGTCGAGAAGCTGGTCATGGACAACCGCGTGTTCCGCGACCGGGTCGAAGGAAACGCGCCGATCTCGCAGGAAGACGCGATCAATTTCGGATTCACCGGTCCATGCCTGCGCGCGACGGGCGTTCCCTACGACGTTCGCAAAGCGCATCCGTACCTCGGGTACGAAACGTACGACTGGAACGTGCCGGTCGCCGACGGCGGCGACACGTACGCGCGTTTCCTGGTGCGCTTCGAGGAGATGCGCCAGTCATTGCGCATCCTGCAACAGGCGATCGATCGCGGACTGCCGCCAGGGCCTGTGCTGGTCGACAATCCGTACGTCGCACTTCCGCCAAAAGCGAAGGTCTACAACGAGATGGAGTCGCTCATCTACCACTTCAAGCTGATCATGCACGGCATTCAGCCGCCGGTCGGTGAAACGTACTTTCAGGTCGAAGGTGGAAACGGCGAGCTCGGCTTCTACATCGTCTCGGACGGAACGAAGAATCCGTATCGCGTGCGCGTGCGTCCGCCCTGCTTCCCGATCTTCGAAGCGTATTCGCAGATGATCATCGGACAGACGATTCCGGACGCGATCGCGGCGCTCGGGTCGCTGAACATCGTGGCCGGGGAGTTGGACCACTAGCATGGCTATCGGAGTCGTGAAGCTCGAACGCCGTCGCCTGAGCCTTGCGGGCCGCCTCTATCTCCCCGCGGTGATCTCGGGCATGTTCCTCACGCTCCGTCATCTGCTCAAGAACCTCTTCAACATGAAGGGGCTGCCGACGATCTCCTATCCTGAGGTCAAGCGCGTTTACTCCGAGCGCTTCCGCGGTAGGCACATCCTCACTTCTCGCGAGGACGGTACGACGCGATGCGTGGCGTGCTACATGTGCTCGACGGCGTGTCCTGCGGAGTGCATCACGATCGAGGCCGGCGAGGACCAGCGCACGCGGGAGAAGTTTCCGGTGCGCTACGAGATCGATCTGCTTCGCTGCATCTTCTGCGGCTACTGCGTCGATGCGTGTCCCGAGGATGCGATTTATATGACGCGGGATTATGAGATGGCGATCGACACGCGTGCGCGTTCGGTTGTCGGACTTCGCGATCTGGTTGTGCCGCCGAATTTTCCGGTCGAGCCGATGGGCTGGCGGCCCTACTACGGATCGATGGACAAACGCGGAACCGCGGGCGGCACCGGAGCCGGCCAGCCGCTTCGCGAGGCGCCGTTCGAAGACGACACGCCCATTCCCAATCCGGACGTGTATCGTGGTGCCTAGCACCGTCGATGAAGCCCCTCGAAACGACCGTCGAAGAAGTTCTGCGCAAGGCGATTGACTCCGAAGTCGAGACCCGCGCGTATTACCAGAAACTCGCCGAACGCGCGGCGACTCCGGACGTGCGCAAGCGAATGCTCGAGCTCGCCGACGCGGAGCTGCTCCACCGCGCCAAAATGGAACGAAAGTATCGCGAGGAAGTCGGCAAAGCCCCTCCCGATCCGGCGACGCCGAAGATCGATCTCCCGAACGATCTCGTGAACGTCGACATGCCGCGCGCTCTGAAACACGCCCTGGAGCGCGAGCGGGAGTCGGAGAGCTACTACCGCTTCATGGCCGAGCGCGTCCCCGAGACCGAGCTCGGCCATCTGTTCATGGAGCTCGCCGACATCGAGTGGAAGCACAAGACCGATCTGCAGGCTGAATACGATCGCTCGAGAGCGGATCAGCCCGATCAGTTTTTACTCGACATATAACCAATGTCATTCTGAGCGCCGTAGAGCGCGAGGAATCTGGGCGGGGGAATCGCGCCACCACCCAGATTCCTCGCCGTCTTCGCGGCTCAGAATGACGTGGGACGACTCACTCATTCACGAAACGCTCACGCTCGCCCGCACGCCCGAGTCACATCCCCTGCCTATATTCAACATCGTCATACAGCGTTACCCCTCCTAGCGGAACCGGCAGCGTTTGTATGAGAGAGAGACGGCAGGCGGGCAGTCGCGCGTGGCGATTGTCCGCCTCGCTGTCTCTCCGATCCATATAACCGGCGCGCAATGCCGCCGATTTACCTCGACAACAACGCCACCACCCGCGTCGCCGATGAGGTCATCGCCGCGATGTCCCTGTATTACAGCGAGCTGTACGGCAACGCACACGCCGCCCACGCTCTCGGTCGGAGCGCTCACGACGCGGTGGACGCGGCCCGCGAGTCCGTCGCCGCGATGCTCGACTGCGAGCCGGGCGAGATCATTTTCACAAGCTGCGGCACGGAAGCGAACGCGCTTGCGATCCGCGGTCTGCTCGACACAAAGCCCGAGCGCCGCCAGATCGTCACGACGGCTGTCGAACATCCGTCGGTATTGACGATGCTCCGCGCGCTGGCATCGCGCGGCGACATCGAGCTTGCGGTCGTTCCCGTCGCCAGCGACGGCGCGATCCATCTCGATGTTCTCAATGAGCTCGTCACCGAACGCACGTTGCTGGTCTCGATCATGCTCGCGCAGAACGAGACCGGCGTAATCCATCCCGTCCGCGCCGTCGCGGACATCGCACACCGGCGCGGCGCGCTGGTCCACATCGACGCCATCCAGGCCGCCGGCAAAATCGCCGTCTCCGCCCCCACCCTCGGCGCCGACTTTCTGTCGATCAGCGGGCACAAGTTCCATGCACCGAAAGGTGTCGGCGCCTTGATGGTCCGCCGCGGTGTGATCATCGCCCCTCTCTGGTACGGCGGAGGGCAGGAGCTCGGCCTTCGATCCGGTACCGAGGCCGTCCCTTCGATCGTCGGCCTCGGCGTGGCGTCGATGCTGGCGGTGGAAAGACTTCCGCAGATGAACCGCGTGCGCGCCCTGCGCGACCGGCTGGAGACCGAAATCGCGGCCGCGGGTCGCGAGGTCACGGTCAATTGCGCATCGCAGCCGCGGCTGCCGAACACGGCGTGCATTTCGTTTCACGGCGGCACGGGCGACGAGATCGTTCGCGCGCTCGATGAACGCGGCGTCTGCATCACATCCGGCGCCGCATGTCACGCCGGCAGCATGGAACCGAGTCCCACGATGCGGGCGATGAATCTACCGCTGCGCGTGGCGATGGGCGCCGTGCGATTTTCGCTGTCGCGTTACACGACGGAAAGCGAGATCGAGCGGGCGATTGCAGCGGTTCGAAGTGTAGGTGCGGGCTTCAGCCCGCACACCGCGGGCTGAAGCCCGCCGCCACACAGAAGCACTACAAAACCACCGTGTAGCCGAGCGTCGTGAGATCCGACATCCGATCGAGGTAGACACGTCCGTCGGTGTGATCGATCTCGTGCTGAAAGATCCGCGCTGTGAAGTCTTCGACTTCGATCTCCACCGGTTCGCCTTCGTGATCGAATCCACGAACGCGCAACCGCTGATATCGCGGCGTTTCGCCGCCCAGTAACGGCACGCTGAGACAACCTTCCCAGTCCGTGATGGTCTCTGTGCCCACCGGCTCGTACGTCGCGTTGAAGAACACCCCGACGCCGACCGATTTCACGCCGCGGCGCTTCGCGACTTTCTCCTCCACTTCGAACACGAACACGCGCATCGGGAGATGGATTTGAGGGCCGGCCAGGCCGATGCCTTCGTACGCGTGCATCGTCTCGATCATGTC
>DASVHS010000431.1:0-4024 GCA_036382495.1 Thermoanaerobaculia bacterium
GTTTTCGCAACAGCCGAACCCGGTCCTGCGGGCAGCAGTTCCGGATCTCAAAGGTCTCGACGCGCGAGCAGCCGTCGCACGCGCGACCGCCGCCGGGCTGCTCGTGGAGGCGGTCGGAAGCGGCGTGGTCACTACACAAAAACCTGGAGCGGGCGAAGCCTTGCCGGCATCGCGCCGCGTCTCAATCCTGCTGGCTGAGGCGGGAAGATGAAGCTGTCGGAACTGATGCGCGGAGTCGAGACGGCCGGCGGAAACGTCGACGGTACGATCGACATCACGTCGGTCTGCGCCGACTCACGACTCGTGCGCAAGGGCTCGCTGTTCGTCGCCATCGCCGGCTTTCAGCAGGACGGGACGAAGTTCATCGGCCAGGCGATCGAAAAGGGAGCCGCGGCGATCGTTACGGAATCCCCAGCGACCCAGCGACCCAGCGACCGAGCGACCTTCATTCAGGTGAAGGACGCGCGCGCCGCGCTCGCAATCATCGCCGCAAATTTCTACGGACGCCCGGCGGACAAACTCTCGCTCGTCGGAGTTACGGGCACTTCGGGGAAGACAACGACCACGAAGATGATCGAGTCGATCCTCGACGCGACCGGCGAGCCCGTCGGCCTCATCGGCACGATCGAATATCGCGCCGGCGACGAAAAACTGTCGGCCGATCGGACGACGCCGGATGCCGTCGTGCTCCAGGAGTGGTTCAGAAAGATGGTCGATGCAGGGGTGCGTCGCGCTGTGATGGAGGTCTCGTCGCACGCGCTCGCGCTCAAGCGCACGTACGGCATCCGATTCGCGGCGGCGGTCTTCACGAATCTGTCGCGCGATCATTTCGACTTTCACAAGGACTTCGAGGATTACTTCCGCGCCAAGCGGATGCTGTTCGATCAGATCGACACGACGAAGCGCACCGCGGTCGTCAACATCGACGATGAGTACGGCCGTCGTCTGGTGTCTGAGCTCGGTCGCCACGCGGTCGTCACGTTCGGCCGCGGATCGGATGCCGACATCCGCCCCGGTGAAAACTTCGAGGTCTCGGTGCGCGGTCTTCACGGCAACGTCATCACGCCGGCCGGCAACATCCGCGTCGAATCCAATCTCCTCGGCCAGCCGAATCTTTACAACTGGCTGGGCGCGATCGGAGCCGTGCTGATCATCGGCGTTCCGGTGAAGACAATCGAGGCCGGCATCCGCAGCCTCGAGTCGGTGCGCGGCCGGTTCGAACGCGTCGCAGCCGGCAGCCCCACCGTGATCGTCGATTACGCGCATAAGCCGGACGCGCTCGAGAAACTGCTGCACGCGGTCCGCGATCTGGCCGGCGGCAAGCGTGTCGTGGTCCTCTTCGGATGTGGCGGCGACCGCGACAAAGGAAAGCGTCCGCAGATGGGCGAGATCGCGGGCAGGCTCGCCGACTTCACGATCCTCACGAGCGACAACCCGCGCGGCGAGAAAGCCGACGCGATCATCGACGAGGTCGAAAAAGGGATGACCGGTGTGCCGGCGAATCGCTACAAACGGATGACCGACCGTCGCGACGCCATCGCCCAAACAATTGCCGGCGCCGGAGACGACGATGTGATCGTGATCGCCGGCAAAGGTCACGAGACGTATCAGGTCGTCGGCGACCAGGTCATCCACTTCGACGATCGCGAAGAGGCCGAGCTCGCGCTAAAAAAGAGAAGTGAAAAAGTAACCACCAAAATGAGTTCAAATTAATCCTTGTAATCAGTCATGAAATCGTTTAATTTTTCATTGCGTCATATCAGGTGTTGCATTCCGGCTCCGTCGGTCTGTTTCGGCGTGGGTGCGTGGATGGTGGCCGCTTGGCAGTCTTCGTGGGGGAAGGGGGCGGCCGCCGGGGAAGAAGCGCGGCGGGGCCGGAAGGCAACATCTGATTTATGTCATTCCGAGCGCCGCAGAGCGCGAGGAATCTGGGTGGTGGAACGTCCCCGCCCAGATTCCTCGCCGTCTTCGCGGCTCGGAATGACGTCGTGCGGAGGTCGGTCTTGAAGCTGACCTTCAAACAGATCGCGGAGATGACCGGCGGTCAGCTCATTCAGGGCGGCGACGTCGTCACCACCTCGGTCGTCATCGACTCCCGCGAAGTCAAACCCGATTCGGCATTCTTCGCGATCAAGGGCGATCGTCTCGACGGACACCAGTTCGTGCCGCAGGCGCTTCAGACCGCAAAGGGTGCGGTCGTTGCGCAGGTGCCCATGGGCATCGCCAAAGACAAAGGAATCGTCAAAGTCGCGGATACGACGATCGCGCTGCAGCAGCTCGCGAAGTCGATTCGCGAGCGATACAAGTTCACGCTCATCGGCATCACCGGTTCAGCGGGTAAGACGACGACGAAAGAAATGATCGCAACGCTCGTTGCCACCGAGCGTCGCACGTTCAAGTCGTGGGGCAACTTTAATAACCTGATCGGATGTCCGCTCTGCATCGACAACACGCCCGATGACACGCAGGTCGTCGTGTCGGAAATGGGCATGAACCACAAAGGCGAGATCGCCACACTGGCCGGTCTCGTTCATCCCGACATCGGCGTGTACACGAACATCGGTCCGGTCCACATCGAATTTTTCGGCACAGTCGAGAACATCGCGCTCGCGAAGCGCGAGCTGCTCGAGAACCTTCACCCGGGTGGAACGGTCGTCGTCAACAACGACAACGAGCACGTCGTCCGGATCAGCAGCGACTACACGAACGGTCCGAAGAAAACGTACGGCATCGATCACGACGCCGAGTATCGCGGCACGAACATCCGCGAACGTGGATTGCTGGGCACGTCATTCACGCTGAACGCGGAAGGATCCGCGCGCCAGTTCGATCTGTCGCTGCCGGGCCGGCACAACCTCGAGAATCTTCTCGCCGCGATCGCAACCGCGCGCGCGATCGGCATCTCGTGGGCGGGCATCGAACGCGGCGTGAAGGAAGTTCAGCCTGCGTATCACCGAGGAATCATTGTGCCGTTTCGGGGGGCGCAGATTTATGACGATACGTACAATTCGAACCCGTATGCGCTCGGCCGCGCGCTCGAGCTCATGTCGCAGGCCGACGTGAAGGGGCGTCGCGTCGCGGTCATTGGCGACATGCTGGAGCTCGGCGAGAAAGAGCTCGACTATCACCGCGACTCGGGCCGGGCCATCCCGAACGACATCGACGTCGTCATCGGCGTCGGCAAACGTTCCAAGGCTCTTCTCGACGGCGCGCGCGAAGCGGGCCGCAAGGACATCCACCATTTCGACAACGCGGAGGCCGCGGGCAACTTCCTCCGCACGTTCATCAAAGACGGCGACCTCGTTCTGATCAAGGCGTCACGCGGAATCGGTCTCGACAAGACCGTGGCGATTCTCCAGGAAACTGACAAGGCGGAGGCCAGGCGTTAATGCTGTATCACCTCCTCTATCCGCTCAGCGGACAGGTTCACGGCTTCAACGTGTTCCGCTACATCACGTTCCGCACGGCCTTCGCCGCGCTGACCGCGCTGCTCATCTCCTTCATCCTCGGTCCCTGGCTGATCGAGCGCATGAAGATGATCAAGCTCGGCCAGTTCATCCGCGAGGAAGGTCCGAAGTCGCATCAGATGAAGGCCGGCACGCCGACGATGGGCGGCATCCTCATCAACGTCGCCATCCTGATCCCGACGATCCTGTGGGCCGACATCTACAACCCCTACATCTGGATCGTGTTGTTCGTGACGTTTGCGTACGGTGCGATCGGATTCGTCGACGACTACCGCAAGCTCGCCAGGAAACGAAGCCTCGGACTGACGGCGAAGGAAAAATTCACGCTGCAGTTCATTGTGGCGCTGCTCGCCGGTCTGGCCATCGCGTATCTGCCGGCCATTCACAACAACTATTCGACGACGGTGACGTTCCCTTTCCTTCGCCCCGATCTGTTGAAGCTGAATCTCTACGGCCCGGTCTACATCCTCTTCATCATGATCATCATCGTCGGCGCGTCGAACGCGGTGAATCTCACCGACGGTCTCGACGGACTGGCGATCGGTTCGACGCTCATT
>DASVHS010000432.1:0-7941 GCA_036382495.1 Thermoanaerobaculia bacterium
ATCGATGCGCGGCCGGTGATGCTGTTCAATCCCGACATGCGCAGCGCGAACCTGCTGATCCCCGGCCTCATCGCGATCCTGCTGACGTTCTCAGGAACGATCCTGTCCGCGTTCGCGATCGTGAAGGAGCGCGAGCGCGGAACGCTCGAACAACTCATGGTCACACCGGTCTCGCCACTCGCCGTCGTCCTCGGCAAAATCCTTCCGTACCTCGGCGTGGCCTATACGACGCTCGTCATCGTTCTCGTGTTGATGCGGTTCATGTTTGGTGTTCCGATCAACGGCAGCGTCGTTCTGCTGCTGATCCTCTCGTCGGTCTATCTGATGGCGTTGTTGTCATTCGGCCTGCTCATTTCTTCGCGAGCGAAGTCGCAGATGGAAGCCATGCAGATGGCGATGGGCATCATGCTTCCTTCGATTCTGCTGTCGGGCTATATCTTCCCCCTGGCGTCACTGCCTGCCCCGCTGCGCGTGTTCGCGCATTTCCTGCCGGCGACGCATTTCATCCGCATCGCTCGAGGCATCGTGATCCGCGGAGCGTCGTTTGCCGATCTCTGGCAGCCGGTGGTGTCGCTGCTGGCGATCTCGACGGTGCTCATCGCCGCGAGTGCGCGAGCGTTCCAGAAGACGGTGAGCTAGAGCACGTAACGCGAGAGGTCTTCGTTCTTGACGATGTCCGCGAGCACACGCTGGACGTACTTCGCGTCGATGGCGACCTCGACGCCGCGCATTTCGCTCGCTTCGAACGAGACCTCGTCGAGCAGGCGCTCGAGGATCGTGTGCAGACGCCGCGCGCCGATGTTCTCGGTCTTCTCGTTGACGAGCGCCGCGTAACGCGCGATCTCGGCCACAGCGTCTTCCGAGAATCGCAGCGTCACGCCCTCGGTCTCGAGAAGCTTGACGTACTGCATCGTCAGCGCGTTCTTGGGCTCGCGGAGGATGCGCACGAAGTCGTCTTCGGTCAAAGCATCGAGCTCGACGCGGATCGGGAAGCGGCCCTGCAGCTCGGGGATGAGATCGGACGGTTTGGAGACGTGAAACGCGCCGGCGGCGATGAAGAGGATGTGATCGGTCTTCACCATTCCGTACTTCGTATTGACCGTCGTGCCCTCGACGATCGGAAGGAGATCGCGCTGGACGCCTTCCCGCGAGACGTCCGGGCCGCTCGACGCCTGCTGCCGCCCGGCGATCTTGTCCAGCTCGTCGAGGAACACGATTCCGCTCTGCTCCACGCGATCGATCGCTTCGCGCGCCACGTTCTGCTGATCGACGAGTTTCTCCGCTTCTTCGGCGATCAGGATCTCCAGCGCTTCACCGACGCGCATCTTCTTCCGCTTCGACCGCCCGCCGAACAGACCGGGCAGCATGTCCTTGACGTTGACCCCCATCTCTTCGACGCCCTGCGGCGTGAAAATCTCGAATGACGGGAAGCCCTGCTCTTTCACTTCGATCTCGACTTCGCGCTCCTCGAGGCGGCCTTCGTCGAGCCACGCCGCCATCTTTGCGCGCGTGTCGGTTCCTTCATCGGGCACCGGCGTCACGAACGCCGGGCGCGGCGCGGCGCGCCGCGAGTCGGGGAGAAGGATGTCGAGGATGCGCTCGCGCGCGTTGCGCTCCGCGGTCTCGCGAACAGCGCGATTCTTTTCTTCGCGGACGAGCTTCACTCCGAGCTCGGTGAGGTCGCGCACGATCGACTCGACGTCGCGCCCGACGTAGCCGACTTCCGTGAATTTCGACGCCTCGACTTTCAGAAACGGCGAGCGTGTCAGCCGCGCCAGGCGCCGGGCGATCTCGGTTTTGCCGACGCCCGTCGGTCCGATCATGATGATGTTCTTCGGCGCGATCTCTTCGCGCAGATCGGCCGGAAGCTGCTGCCGGCGCCATCGATTGCGCAGGGCGATCGCTACGGCACGCTTGGCGTTGTTCTGACCGACGATGTACTTGTCGAGCTCGCGCACGATCTCGCGCGGAGTGAGACGGTCGGCGGTGAGCTCTTCGATCTGTCCGGCGAGTTGGATGACCATGATCAGAGTGTCTCGATCGTAATGTGGTCGTTCGTGTAAATGCAGATCCCGGCGGCGATAAGCATCGATTCCTTCGCGATCTCGCTCGCCGTCATCTTCGTGTGGCTCATGAGCGCGCGCGCGGCAGCCAGTGCGAACGAGCCGCCCGACCCGATCGCCAGAATGCCGTCGTCCGGCTGAATCAGGTCGCCGGTGCCGGAGAGGAGGTACGCCTTCTCTTCGTTGGCAACGATCAGGAACGCCTGCAGCTGCCGCAGATATTTGTCGAGCCGCCAGTCCTTGGCCAGTTCGACGACCGAGCGCTCCATGTTGCCGCGATACTCCTCGAGCTTTCCCTCGAAGCGCGAGAACAAAGCGAATGCGTCGGCGGCGGAGCCGGCGAATCCGGCCAGAATGCGATCGTTGTACAGGCGGCGCACCTTCGCGGCGCCCTGCTTCATGACCGTGTTGCCGATCGTGACCTGACCGTCGCCGGCCATGGCCACCTGGCCGTCACGACGGACGCAGATGACGGTCGTCGCATGGATGAGCGGCTGCTCCATGGCGGTGCATCCTATCTCAGCGGAAATCCGGCGGTACTGGAGCTTCGATCAGTCCCAGGTCCGGGTGCTCGATCCTCCACGCATGGAGCATCAGACGCGACGCGTTGACCGTCGAGCCGTAGCGCCGGTCGCCGACCACAGGGTGGCCTGCGGCGCTGAGGTGACGGCGGATCTGATGCGTGCGGCCGGTGCGGATCTCGGCCTCGACCATCGCGCCTGCGCCGGGCCGGATGATGGTCGTCGCGTCCTTGCCGTCGATCGGCGTCTCGATCGTCGTCTCGCTCTCGATCGCGGGATCCACCCGAGCCAGATAGATCTTGCGGAGCTCGCGCGACGCGAACATCCGCGACAGCCGCGCCGCCGCCACGGCCGAGCGCGCAAAGATCACGACGCCGCTCGTCGGAGTATCGAGGCGATGGACGAGCCAGATTCTCTTGTGCTCGGCGCGCAGAATTTCCTCGAGTGAGAGATGCGCGCGATCGCGGGGTGGTTGCGTCGGCATTCCTGCGGGCTTGTCGACGGCGAGCCAGTCGTCGCGCATGACCAGCACGGAGACATCCGTTTGCTTGTCTACGATCGCGATGTGGTCAGTGGCGCTGACTTCGCGCGACGCGATCGAGACCCGGCGCTGGTTGACGAGGACGTGACCTGCGCTCAAAAGCTCGCGTGCCTTGCGGCGGGAGACTTCCGGGTAACGGGCGGCGATAGCCTGATCGAGACGCATGTCATTCCGACCCTGACGCTGAGCGAAGTGAAGGGGAAGGGGAGGGATCTGGGCGGCGGTTCGTTCCACCGCCCAGATCCTTCGCTGTCTTCGCAGCTCAGGATGACACGTCTGCGCGTGTCACTTCGAAGCCTTCTTTGGCTGCGGCTCCATGCCGCCTTCGATCACCGTCAGCTCCGGGATGCCCATGCCGAGGATTTTGCGGACCTTGCCTTCGACTTCGGACATGAGGTCGGGGTTGTCGGCGAGGAACTGCTTGGCATTTTCACGCCCCTGGCCGATGCGGACGGACCCGTACGAGAACCACGAGCCCGACTTCTCGATGATCTTGTTCTCGATCCCGATGTCGATCAGCTCGCCGGTCTTGGAGATGCCCTGGCCGTAACCTACATCGAACTCCGCCTGGCGGAACGGTGCGGCGCATTTGTTCTTGACGACTTTCACTTTGACGCGCGAGCCGACGACTTCCTCGCCTTCCTTGATCTGGTTCGTGCGGCGGATGTCGAGGCGCACCGACGAGTAGAACTTCAGCGCGCGGCCACCCGTCGTCGTCTCGGGATTGCCGAACATCACGCCGATCTTCTCGCGAATTTGATTGATGAAAACCAGGCACGTTCTCGATTTCGAAACGATGCCTGTTAATTTGCGCAGCGCCTGCGACATGAGGCGTGCCTGAAGGCCGACGTGGGTGTCGCCCATCTCGCCTTCCAGCTCGGCGCGCGGAACCAGTGCGGCGACCGAGTCGATGACGATCACGTCGATCGCGCCCGACCGTACGAGCACTTCCGCGATCTCCAGCGCCTGCTCGCCGCTGTCCGGCTGCGACACGAGCAGGTTGTCGACGTCGACGCCCAGCTTCTTCGCGTACTCCGCATCCAGGGCATGCTCGGCGTCGATGAATGCCGCAAGCCCGCCGACCTGCTGCGCCTCGGCGATGATGTGCAGCGACAGCGTCGTCTTGCCTGACGACTCCGGGCCGAAGATCTCGACGATGCGGCCGCGGGGCACGCCGCCGACGCCGAGCGCGGAGTCGACGCCGATCGAGCCCGTCGAAATCGAGCTGATGGCGGTGAACTCCTTCGATCCCAGGCGCATGATCGAGCCCTTGCCGAACTGCCGCTCGATCTGCGAAAGCGCGCTTTCCGCGGCTTTCAGTTTGTCACTTGGTACTGAGGTGGCCATTTGTGCCTGCTCCTTTTGATCTGACGTATGAAAAGAAACTGTGTTCTCTCGCAGGTGTCGCCGTGAGGAGAGGCGATATGACGGTTCGGACGAAGAGTCATTCGTGTGGTGAAGCGAGTGTACGGTCGTGATTTTCAGAGGTCAAGAAAGAGAATGATTCAGGGAAGAGAAGTCGTCATTGCTCTACAAGTTGTAGCCGCGGCTGCTATCCTTCCCACGTAGTTGAATGACACGCAAGACCTCGATTACCTCCGTCCTCCTCTTCGGCTCCGGGCTTTCAGCGCTCATCTATCAGACCGTCTGGCTGCGCGAGTTCCGCCTGATCTTCGGTGCGTCGACATTCGCAACCGCCGCCGTCCTCGCCATTTTCATGGCCGGCCTCGGCACCGGCAGCGCAATCCTCGGCAAACGCGCCGACCAGCGTAGCGCACCGCTCGCGTGGTACGGAATCCTCGAGCTCTCGATCGCGATCTCCGCCGCGATCTCGCCGGTCCTGCTCGTGCTGATCCGCAAGCTGTACATCGCGATGGGCGGCTCGGTGACGCTCGGCAACGCCGGCGCGACGATCGTTCGCCTTCTTCTGGCCACGCTCGTCCTCGGCATTCCGACATTTCTGATGGGCGGAACACTTCCCGCCGCGGCGCGCGCAGTCGAGACGAACGATGATCGCGGCCGGCGCAATCTGGCGACGCTGTACGCCACGAATACCCTCGGCGCCGTCACCGGAACGCTCTTGTCGACGTTCTACATGCTCGAGCACTTCGGAAATCGGCGGACGTTGTTGTGCGGCGTGGCCGCGAATCTCGTTGTAGGTGGTGTTGCGTTCTTCATCGGACGTCGCCGCGTCGCCTCGTCGCCCGGTCGCGAGGAAACCCAGCGACCCAGCGACCCAGCGACCCGGCGACCCCTGATCCTGGTCTCTTCCGCGGTCGTCGGCTTCGCGTTCCTGCTGATGGAGCTCGTCTGGTATCGGATGCTCACGCCGCTTCTCGGCGGGACGACGTTCACATTCGGGCTGATTCTCGCGGCCGCGCTGCTCGGCATCGGACTGGGAAGCGCGGCATATTCGTTCTGGAGCAGCGGCAGGACGCCGAGCAGCGGCGCGTTCGCGATCACGTGCACGCTCGAAGCGCTGGCGATCATCGTTCCGTTCGCGGCCGGCGACCGGCTCGCGATCATCGCGAACCTGTTGCGGAGTCTCGGCCACATCGGATTCGCGGGCGACATCATGGGCTGGTCGCTCGTCACGCTGTTCGTCGTGTTTCCGGCGGCGTTCATCTCGGGTATCCAGTTTCCGATCCTGATCGCGCTTCTCGGCCGTGGCGAGGAAGACATCGGACGCGACGTCGGCGCCGCGTACGCGTGGAACACAGGAGGAGCGATCGCCGGATCTCTCGCCGGCGGCTTCGGCCTTCTTCCGCTGCTGACTGCGCCGGGATGCTGGCGCCTGATCGTCGTCCTCCTGATCGGCCTGGCAACTTTCGTCGCGATGTCTGCCCTGCGTGACCGGCAGATCGCAGCGGTCTCCGTCGCATGCGTCATCGCGATCATCGCAATCATCGGAGTCACTGCCGAAGGACCGACCGCGGTCTGGCGCCACAGCGGAATCGGTGCGGGTCGTGCGCCCAATCCCGACACCATCAACGGAATTCGCGCCTGGGAGAACACCGCCCGGCGGCAACTCGTCTGGGACGCCGACGGACGCGAAAGCAGCATCGCCGTCAGCGACATGGATGACCGCGTGTTCATCTCGAACGGAAAAGCGGACGGCAGTGCTCGCGGCGACGCCGGGACGCAGGTGATGTCCGGCATGATCGGCGCGATCCTCCATCCCAATCCGAGGCGTGCGCTGGTGATCGGACTGGGAACGGGCAGCACGGCGGGGTGGCTGGCCGCGACTCCGACGCTCGAACGTGTCGACGTCGTGGAGCTCGAGCCGTCGGTTCTTCGCGTTGCTCGTGACAACGCCGGTGTCAACAACGACGCGCTCCGGAATCCGAAACTCCACGTGCGGATTGGAGATGCGCGCGAAGTTCTGCTGGCGACACCGCAGCGTTACGACATCATTTTTTCCGAGCCGTCCAATCCGTATCGTGCCGGGATCGCCAGTCTTTACACGCGCGAATTTTACGAAGCAGCATCCGGCCGGCTCAAGCGCGGCGGCATGTTCGTGCAATGGGTGCAGGCGTACGACATCGACGCGACGACGATCCGCACGATCTACGCGACCCTGCGTAGCGTCTTCCCGCACATCGACACCTGGCGTACGACCGAGGCCGATCTGGTGCTGGTCGGTACGCGCGATCCGGTGATCTACGACGTGGACCGCATCCGGCGTCGCGTCGCGGGTGGCACATGGGGCGCCGCAATGCATCTCGCCTGGCGCGTCGAATCGGTTGAGGGATTCCTCTCGAACTTTGTCGGCAACGACAAGTTGCCGGACGCGCTGGGCACGACTCGGGAGTTGAACACCGACGACCGCACGCCGATCGAATTCGGATTCGCGCGAACGGTCGGCGAACGTGGAAAGCTCGAGCTGAATGAAATCCTCTCGTTTGCGCGCGGGATCAACGCGAATCGTCCCTCGCATGTGAAAGGCTCGGTCGACTGGCATCTCGTCGAGCTGAACCGCTGGCACGACGTGAACTACGAGCTCTCGCCGTTCGAAACCGACGAGCAGGTGAAGGCGCGTGCCGAATTCACGCGGCTCTACCAGGCCGAAGATCTCGCCGGCGCATTCAATGTGTGGACACTCACCCGTTTTCGTCCTGTCAACAGCATCGAGTTGCTGCGCCTCGGCGAAGTGATGGCGGAGATGGGGCGCGAGGAGACGATCGCAGTTGCGCAGCGGCTTCGAATTCTGCAGCCGGTCGAAGCCGACGCCCTCGTCGCGCGCGTGCGACTCCGTCAGCAGCGTTACGCCGAATCGGCAGCAGCACTGCAATCCGCTTTCGTCCGGTATCGCGTTGATGCATGGCCGGATGAGAGCGTGATGGGCCGCGCGCTCGATACCGCAGTCAGCCTCGCGCGCGCAGATCATTCACTCGCAGCTCATATGGCCGATCTGCTTTCGCAACCGTTCAGCACCGGCCAGTGGGAAGACTCGCGAAAGACGTATCGCGTGAACGCCTCGTATGCCGGCGAAGGATGCGGTGCTCACACGGTCGAAGCACTCCGTGATCTCGAGCCGAATGTTCCGTGGACGTTCGACCTGCTCAGGCTCCGTCGCGACTGCTACAACGCCGCGCATCTTGGCGAGTTAGCGGAGCGCGCGAATCGGGAGTGGAACGAGTTCGAATCGGCGGAGCACGAGAAGTTGGCGAAGTAAGCCGTAGAATCGGGCATGCTCAACAGGCGCGATTTTCTAAAGGCGGCCGGCCTTGCCGCGCTTTACCCGACCGCGTGCATCACGACGCGCCAGCGTGAGACCGGTGAGTGGGTCAATGACATCCACTCGCAACTGAACCGG
>DASVHS010000433.1:0-10361 GCA_036382495.1 Thermoanaerobaculia bacterium
GCCTGCGCGCTCCATGAGGCCCGCAGTTCGACGCCGCGGCGCTTGACGAGATCGTCGTTGGCGTCGAACGCGTGACCGGCGATCTCGACAGGCCACCCGCGCCACGCGGAAGCGACGGCAACGCCGCGCTGACCGTTGTCACGGCCGATCGAAACGATCGCGATCGTGTCGAGACGTCCGATGACGTCGCCGAGACGCACGCCGATCTCCGTCGCGCCCTGCGACGGCGCGACGGTCTCGCCGACGAACCAGTCGACCTCCTGACGTCCGATGCCGTACGGGCGCGAGCTCGGAACGGACTGCGAGACGAATGGCGCCGGCGTCGCGAGGATCGGAGGAACCGCGGGAACGAGCGCCGGATCGTACGGCGGTGGCGCGGGCCCTGGAGTTTTTCCATCGACGATGCGGAGGACGAAGCCATCGGGATCGAGACCCATGAAGAAGATTCGGCCGTCCGGTGCGGGAGCGGGTTGGAATGCTCCGCCCGAACTGCGCGTGAGCGGCTGCTGCGAACGGTCAGCCCTCACACGATGCAACTCGGCGAAGCCGCCGGACAGAATCGTGGCGATGATGTCGTCTCCGCTCCACTCCGGTGATGAAACATTGCTTGACGGAACGCTCATTACGACGCCGGCAATGAACGGATCGATTCCTGACACAACCAACAACCAGCTATCTCCGGAATGGGTCACATACGCAATGCGAGATCCATCGCGCGACACGCGCGGATGCGAATACACCGTCTCCAATGACGGCTTCGTCAGCACGCTCACGGCGCCGGTGCCGAGATCGACGCGCACCAGTTGCGTAAAGCCGAAGCGGCTGCGGACAGCGACGGCGGACCGGCCATCAGGAAACGGATCGGCATCCGACACGTCCGCGAAATGCGTGACGCGCCTGTTCTCACCCGCCGATGGGTTCCACAGGAAGAGATCGCGATGCAGAAAACCTTCGCGATCGGGCTGGCGATGCGTGTAAAGAATCGAACCGCTGCGCGTCCATCGCGGCGTTTCGATGTCTCCACCGTCGGGCACGCGGAACGAATGCACAATCTTCCGCGGCAACGGCTTCGCGACGACCGGCGGCACGTCTTCGGGATCGCGTCGGATGATCTCCGCGATTCGCTCGTCGAATTTTTTTCGCTCTTCGTCAGGCGCCGCGGTCGACCAGATCACGATGCGGGGCGGTTCGTTTCGTGGACGGACGACGATCGCGATCTGCGAGCCGTCAGGAGACACCGCCGGATCGCCGCTGCCGCGCGGAGTCTCCTGCCAGAGTTCGCCCTCGCGCAATTCGGTCGCGCGATCAACCGCGATCGCCGACGACGTCAGCTCGGCGACGAATCGGCCGTACAACCGCTCCGGCGTGTCGCCGAACACGCCGGCGAACGCCGCGGGAAACGTTCGCCGCTGACGCGCGGTCATCCGTGCCCACAAACGGCGCAGACTCCCCTCGCCTGTCCGGCGCTCCAGCCATTCGAGATACGCCGAGCCTGCGAGATACGCCATCGACATGCCGAGGAATCGGGTGTCGGAGTCGAGCTGGGAGTAGGAGGGCATGCGTCCCGTCGCCGCCCACTCGCGCAGAATGACCGCGCGCATCGTGCTGGGCGGACGGCCTGCGCCGGTGAGCCGGCCTTCGACGACCGTCGCGTAACCTTCGAGGACCCACCGCGGGCTGTCGAGAGTGATCGGAGCCAGCGGCAGAATCAGCCTCTCGACAATCCGCTCCAGCGGATTCCGCGACGGCCTGAGCAGATGCACGATGTGCGTGACTTCGTGCGTCGCCAGGAGGTCGAACCACGTGCTGTAAGCCCCGATCTGCTCGTCGGGCGCCGGCGGATCGGTGAAGAACACGATCCGCGGCGTGTTGAGCAGCGAGTACGCCAGGCCGTTCGCCTGCGCGATTGGATTGGCGACGATCACGTCGATCGTCTGCGGCGGCTCGAAGCCCACTTCCTTCGTCACGGCACTGCGGATCGACTCCAGACGTGATGCCGCAGCCGTGGCCCAGGTCTCGTACGGCGCCGGATAGTGCACGCGGAAATGCGCGGTTGCGATTGTCCGCCACTGCGCGGTGGGTCCCTGCGCATGAGCCGCGGACGCGATGGCAAGGAGAACGAAGAGACGCGACAGGCGGGGCATCGGGCGGACGGTAGTTTACGGGTTCCGGCCGCGTTCCGTACTCGCGCGTCCGCGATTCACAACGCAGCGTTGCTCAAGGTCTCCGCGGATTCGGTCCGGACATCGGCGAACGCCGAACGGGCGGCATCCCGCGCAGACTGAGTGCGGAACGCGCCGACGATCGTCGATCCCGATCCGCTCATGCGCGCCCAGGCTGCGCCGGCTAGCGACATGCGGTCGCGCAGTTCGCGAAGCAGAGGCGTGCGCGCGAAGACCGGCTCTTCGAAATCGTTCACGAGCTCGTCTCGATGCGCGAGCAGATCGCCGGCGACCATCGTTCGATATCGATCGACACCGACCGGCCTCGAATAGTTTCGGATCATCGAATACGCCTCGGCTGTCGAGACGCGCTCGCGCGGACAGACGAGCAGCAGCGGAATCGCTTTGGATGCTGGCAGCGGAGTCAGTTGTTCGCCGCGGCCCGTCGCATACGCGGTTCCACCATTCAGAAGGAACGGGACGTCGGATCCGAGTGACAGGGCGATCTCGCGGAGCCGTTCAGGCGCCGTGCGCAGCGAGAACATCTGATCGACCGCGAGCAGCGTCGCGGCCGCGTCCGACGAACCACCCCCCAGCCCACCACCCGTCGGAATCCGTTTCTGCAGCGCGATGTACAGCGGGGGCGCGTCGATCGCGCGCGCGGCGCGCATCACGAGATTCGTCTCGTCGCACGGGACCGTCGGATCGTCGCAGGTGATCGACCAGCGATCCGATTCCATGATCGTGATCGTGTCGTGCAGCGAAATCGCCTGAAAGAGCGTCTCGATGTCGTGATAACCGTCCGCGCGTTTTCCGATGACGCGCAACGACCAGTTGATCTTCGCGTAAGCCTTGATCTGCATTCAGTTCATCGACGCGACTTCGAGGTGATCGACCTCGACGCGATCGCTGCCGTGAGCGACAACCACATGTCGTGCCGGAAATGACGGCGGATCGAACGTGACGTCGATGTCGCCGGCAGTTGCGCGACTGAGACCTGTCGCGGCCGTCTCGTATTTCAAGTCGCGCCGCGGCGGATATCCGAGCAGGAGCATCCCCATTTCGGCCGGGCTGAGCCCGCCGGTGAAGAAGCCATAAGGCGCAAGCATCTCCGTGGCCGTGCCTTCCGTCGTCAAGCCATGAATCGCGTCGACGACCGTGACGTGATCACCGTCCGCCGTGATCGTTGCCGCGGTCGTGCCGACCGGCGTATATGCGATCAGTTGCATACGCTGCCGGCTTTCGACGATGAGCTGCGCGCGGAACGATCGCGTCTCGCCATCCGTCGTCACGCGCACGCGTGCGATGCTGCGCGCACCGGGAAACGAATCAGCACGCGCAAACAGCGAATCCAACGTCGCCGCGGTTTGTAGCGGGGCGACAGCAGGCCCGCTGACGTGCGCGGAACGGCAACCCGCCGCAAGCAACAACAGGCAACCAGCAACCGGCAACCGGTAACCGGCAATCACCGTCTCGCCGTCTGCTCTTTTTCGACCTGCGCGATCTTCGACCGCAGCTTCGCCTCGTCCTTCGCCTCCGGATCGAGAGTGAGGGCCACGTGGTAGAGATCGAGAGCGCGCTTGTAATTGCCGCGTTTCGCGAACACGTCGCCGAGGTGCTCGTGGACGGTCGCGTCGCGCGGAAGGATCCGCGTTGCATCGGTCAGATATTTTTCAGCCAGGTCGAATTTCCCCTGGCGGAAGTAAACCCAGCCGAGGGAATCGATGTATGCGCCGTTGTGCGGTTCCTGTTTGACGGCGCGGGAGAGCATGTCCGCAGCGCGATCGAGGTTCGTGTTGCTGTCCGCCCACATGTAGCCGAGGTAGTTGAGCGTGGCCGCGTGTTCCGGATTCTTCTCGAGGATCTGCAGGAAAACACGTTCGGCGGAAGCATGATCGCCGGACCGCTCGTAGACCGATCCGAGCTCGAACTGCAGCTCGAGATCGTCGCCCTTCGTCTTCATCGCATCGTTGATCAGCGCCAGCGCTGCCGCGTTGTCGCCTGCCTGAATCAACGCTTCCGCCGACGCCATCGTGTTGCGCGCGCCGAATTTCTCCTGCACTGCGGCGGCCGCGTGTGCCTTGTCCTTCTCACCCAGGCGCGACAGAATCTCGACGTATCGCGCGTTGACGAACGGATCCGAGCCGAACTTGTTGACGAGCGGCTCCAGAAGATCCAGCGCCTCTCGATATTTCTTCTCCTTCTTCAACGCTTCGAGCGCGATGCTGATCGCCTGCGCGTTCGGCTTGTCGTGGAAGATCAGGATCGGCTTCGCACCATTCACGGCCGCTTCGTTGTGACCGCGCTGCAGCTCGATCAGCGCGAGCTGTGTCTTCGATAGTGCGACGAGGTTGTCCGGGACCTCGGGAACGTCGAGAAGGCTCTTGTACGTGCGCTCGGCTTCGTCGAACTTCCGCTGTGCGACCTGCGACAGGCCGAAGCTCGCCAGGAGATCGGGATCGCTCGGCGTCTGCTCGAGCAGCTTGCGGTAGATCTTCTCCGCTTCCTCATACTGCTCGAGATCCGACATCGACTCGGCGAGGTAGAACAGCGATCGCGCGTCCTTCGCGTCCGCATCGACGAGCAACTTGAACATCGTGCGCGCTTTTTCCGCGTTGCCGGCCCGGAGCCAGAAGTACGCCTGCTGCCGCTGCAGCTCCGCATTCATCGGATCCTGATCGACGAGCGGCTGCAGCACTTCCGCCGCCTTCTGCCATTCGTTCTCGCGTTGATAGATGTCGACGAGCTGCAAAGCGGCCGGACCGAACGTCGGATCGAGCAGCACGGCGCGTTCGAGATATTGCTTCGACTCATCGCCGCGCCCGAGCTTCGTCAGGACCTGCGCGTAGTTGTAATTGAGGACGCGCTGATCCGGCGCCCGCTCCACCAGCGTCGCCAGCACCCTCTCCGCCTCGGCAACACGGTTGGAAGCGACGAGAAGCTGCGACACGGTCACGCCGGTCGCGAGATCGTCGGGATTCGCCCCGTACGCTGCCTGAAAATGCGTGAGCGCCTCATTCAGACGGGCGTTGTCGTTGCCGGCGCGATCGAGCAGTACGCGTCCCAGCGCACGTTGCGCGTCATAGAACTCCGGATTCGATGTGGCGAGGTTGCGCAACTCAGTCTCGGCGCGGTCCGTCCGTCCGGAATCGACGAGGATCATGGCGCGCTCAAAGAGCACGACAGGGTTCGACGGTTCGACCTGCAGGACCTTTTCGACGTGCGACAGTGCTTCGTCGTAACGACCTTCGTCGGCGGCCAGCTTGGCCAGCATGAAATCGTAAGTTGCGGCCGGGGGATCCTGTGCGGCGGCGCTCTGCGCGAAGGGCAGAATCGCAAGAAAAAGCAAGGCGAGGGTCTTCATCATTTTCATCCTAGCACTGGGGTAACAGCGGTCGAGACCAGCTCCATCCTCATGGACGCGAGGCGGTTCAGTTTCGTTGCAGCATCAACCTTTGCCATCGCCGTTCCAGCGACGTCAGACAGACATGCCGCGGCAGGTTGTGCTAAAACGCGACGCACGGGATAGGACAGAGCGATTGACTCTTGAGCGGATCGAGATCACGCCGTTTGCAGTAATCGTCGGAGACATTCTGCAGAACCGGCGGACCGGACATCTGGCGATTATCCGTCCGCCCATGCGAAAGGTCCTGTATTGGTCGCAGGGAGAGCTCGTCCTCATCACATCCACAGCGCCCGAGGATTCGCTCGGTGACTTTCTGGTGCGCCGGGGTGTCATTCCCCCCGATCGTGCGATGCAGATGGTCAGCGAAGACCCGACCGAGGTCGTTTCGAAGTTTCATGAGGCGGGGATGCTGGAGCTGTCGTGGAGGCAGACTCTGCTGCGCGAATGGGTGGCCACACAGTTCGTTCCGCTGTTTTCGCTCGACGAAGGCACTTCCCTCTACACCGAAGACATGGCGATCGAGCCGGAACGACGCGTGTTTCTGCAGTCGACCGGCGCACTGGTTCTCGAAGGCGTCCGCGCAATCACGAACGGGCTCGTCCTCCGTCGTTCCCTCGGCGACCTGAAGCGCGAAATCACCTGGGGACGAGAAAGCCGTTTCAACGTCGACGCCGTCCCGCTGACGGACGCCGAACGCAAGATCGCCATGCAGCTCGGCAATGATCCGCAGAGCATCGAATCGTTCCTCAAACATTTCACGACGGACTCGGTGACTGCAGCGAAAGTCGTCATCGGCATGCTCGCCCTCGGCCTGTACTCGATCGTCGAGTTCCGCAGCGCGCCACAACCGCAGGTCAACTTCGACGACATGCAGCGTGACCTCGAGCTTCTCGCCGCGATTGGCTCGAGCGACCAGCGCTCGCTGCGCGCGGTTGGGTTGTCGCGACAGATGCCTTCGATGGACCACTATCAGATCCTCGGAGCTCCGCGGATGGCGACACGCGCGCAAATCATCAATCAGGCCGATGAGCAGAAGAAGCGTTTTGACCCGCTGACCTATCCACCGATCGTCCGCGACGCCGTAACCGCGATCTCGCGGCGCCTCGATGAGGCCCTGGCTGTGCTGAAAGACATAGGGCAGCGCGCCTCGTACGACAAGCTGCTTTCCGAGCGCGGCTCACGCACATCGGACGGCTCGATGCAGCAGCGCGTGACGCAGCGCTCGATCGCGGAGCAGAACTTCGCCAAGGCGCGCGAGCTCGTTGTATCGGGTGATTACTACGGCGCGATTGTCCTGTTAAAGCAAACGGTCGAATACACACCCGACAACTCGCAAGCGTGGTTCCTGCTGGGCACGTGTCAGGAGCGCAATCCGAAGTGGCGCCGGGAGGCCGCGGAGAGTTTCCAGATGGCGCTGTCCGTCGATCCGAACTTCGTCGACGCCATGATCTCCCTCGGCGATCTGTACAAGCTCGAAGGCCTCATCTCGCGTGCGCAGAGCTGCTACGAGGATGTGCTCAAGATCGCGCCCGAAAACCCGCAGGCGAAGAGCAGGGTCCAGGCGTTGAAAAAGAGGTGACCGGGTAACGGTTGCCGGTTACCGGTTACCGGTTGCCGGTTTCGCCGGCAGCTGGTCGGGTTTGTTGTCGGCCAGATCGTCCGTCAGCTTCTTGTTCTTTTTCGGAGAGTTCTCGCCGCTGTGTTCCTCGCGGCCGGCGCCTTCGTAACCAAGGACTTCGCTGCCCTTGATCGTGCTGATTTTTTCCATCTGCTCTTCGGTGGCGCCTTTTTCGTCGTCGCTCATGCCGTACTCATGAGCAAGGGCTGAACCACATTCCTCATTTCGGGGTGATTCGCCAGACAGTATTTCCAACGTCATCCGCGACGAGGAGTGCGCCGGTGCGGTCGACGACCACCCCGACAGGGCGCCCATACGCGTTGCCCTGGGTGTCGACGAATCCGGTCAGGACGTCCTCCGGCATCCCGGATGGTTGTCCGTCGGTAAACGGAACGAAGATGACTTTGTAGCCGCTGAGAGGTTTCCGGTTCCACGATCCGTGCTGGCCGACGAAGACTCCGCCGGCGTAATGCGCCGGCAGCAGAGTCCCTTCGTAGAACGTCAGACCGAGACAGGCTGTGTGAGGTCCCAGCGCGAAATCAGGTACGAGCGCTTTCGCAACGAGATCGGGCCGCTGTTCTTTCACGCGAGTGTCGACGTGCTGGCCGTAATAGCTGAACGGCCAACCGTAGAAGCCGCCGTCCCGGACCGACGTCATGTAGTCGGGGACGAGATCGCTGCCGATTTCGTCGCGCTCGTTGACGGCGGTCCACAGCGCACCTGTCTTCGGCTCCCATCCCATTCCGTTCGGATTGCGCAGCCCGGACGCAAACACGCGCCAGTGGCCGTTCGCGGGATCGACTTCCCAGATCGCGGCGCGATTCGTCTCGTTCGCGAGTCCGTTTTCGCCGGCGTTGCTGTTCGAGCCGACGGTCACGTAGAGGCGCGAGCCGTCGCGACTCGCAATCACGTTCTTCGTCCAGTGGTGGTTGATCGGTCCCGCGGGAAGATCGATGACTTTCTTCCCGTCCGTCCTGATCTGCGAGAGTCCGTTCGCATAGGAGAACCGCAGCAATGCGTCGCTGTCGGCGACATAGAGATCGTTGCCGGTGAGCGTCATTCCGAACGGCGAATTGAGTCCCTGCAGAAAGACAGTTCGCGTTTCGGCGCGGCCGTCGCCATCGCTGTCGCGCAGCAGCGTGATGCGATTCGCGCTCTTCACCGCCGCTCCAGCCTTCTTGTACATACGCTTCATGAACCAACCGCGAATGCCCTTCTGATCGTCGGGCTTCGGCGGTGCATTCGTCTCTGCGACGAGAACGTCACCGTTCGGAAGAACGTAGAGCCATCGCGGGTGATCGAGGCCGGTCGCGAATGCGCTCACCGAAAGACCTGGCGCAGCGATCGGTGTCGCGTTCGGCGGCCATCCCTTCGCAGGCGCGATGTTCACCGTCGGGATGACGGTCGGATTCGGCGACGGCAGCGCCGGATTCGGACCCATGCCCGCTGTGACAGGAAGCCTTGCGGACTCGGTGCAGGCGGTGAACGTGAAAATGAGGAGCAGGCTGATTGTGTTGCGCACGCCAGGTCAACGAGCAAGACGTGGGCCGACAAGCTGCCACAAGCGGATCGTATTGTCTTCGCTGCTGCTCGCCAGCCATTTGCCGTCGCGGCTGAACGCGACCGACATCACATCATCGGTATGTTGATCAAGAGTCTGCTGAAGCGCACCGTCGCTCACACGCCACAACCTGACCGTCACCCCACGGTTGCCGCCGCCGCTGCGGTTGCCGGTGATCTGTTTCCAGAACGTGCCCATCGCGCCGCGTTCCTGTCCGCCGCTCGCCAGCCATTGCCCATCCGGACTGAACGCGACGGAGTAGACATGGTTGGAGCCGGTGAGCGTTTTCAGGACAGCGCCGTCGCGCACGCGCCAGATTCTGATCGTCGAATCGTCGCTGCCGCTCGCCAGCAACTCGCCATTGGGACTGAACGCCAGGCCGACGACTGCTTCGGTGTGACCGGAGAGCGTGCGCTCGAGCAGCCCGGTGTCGGCGCGCCAGATCCTGATCGTCTTGTCGAAGCTGCTGCTGGCGAGATGCTGACCGTCGGGGCTGAACTCCACCTGCCAGACATTCAATGTGTGGCCGGTGAGGGTCCTGACAGCGGCGCCATCGGCAACGCGCCAGATGCGGATCGTCTTGTCTTCGCCGCTGCTGGCGAGCTGGCGGCCGTCGGGACTGAAGGACACGCGCCAGACCGTCGCGGTGTGTCCCTTGAGTGTGCGAATCAATGCACCGTCGCTCACTCGCCAGATGCGGACAGCGCTGTCGTAGCTTCCAGTCGCGAGCCACTGCCCGTCGGGGCTGAAGTCGATCGAGGTGACCCCTTCCGGATGCGTCAGCGTACGGACCAGCTTCGTCTCCGGAAGCCGCCACAGTTTCACGGTCTTGTCGATGCTGCTCGTCGCCAGCAACCGCGAATCAGGACTGAACGCGACCTCGCGCCCTTCGCCGGTATGAGCGGTGATCGTGCGGTACAGGCGCGCTTGAAGTGCAGGCGCTTGCGCGGCAGCGAGAGAAGACGCGACAACAACAGCGAGCATGAACCATCGAGGACGGAGACCGAGCATCCGCTGTTTTACGAGCTCGCGGTGATTTGGTTCTCGTTATGGGCACGTACCAACCGGGATCGCCTCGATGTCACTTGCACGAGCGACGTAGACGTTACGCTCGGCCTCCGGCACCTGCAGCGCTGCGTTAACCCATGCGTCGTCAAACTGACTGCGATGAATCTGCATGTCCGAAATCAGCGCGTTCCAGCCTGACCGGAATGTGTACAAACCGGTTGTGCCCGCGACCGATGGCTCGAAGTCGAGTCGGAGCGGCGTCGTGCTGATGTTGAGACGCGTCTCGAGAAAGTAGAGAGCCGCCGAGCTCGAGGACTTCGAGAGCGCTTCCTTCGCGAGGTTGCCGGCCGCCCTGTGATCAGGATGACACGTCGTGCCGTGACGCGGATCAAACGTGAGGACGACGTCCGGCGCGAACGACTCGATCAATGAAGCCATCGACGCGACCAGCTGATCGTGGCCGCCGGCGCGAACATCCCAGGCCGGAGCCGATCCGTCCGGCAAACCACCACCGTCCGCAAAGTTGAGCAGGACGAGTTCCGCTCCAAAGAATTCAGAAGCTCGCCCCATTTCCCCGCTTCTCACCGTTGCGACGTCCGGTTGGCA
>DASVHS010000434.1:0-6419 GCA_036382495.1 Thermoanaerobaculia bacterium
CCGCCGGCCAGGTGAAACGAGTAGCGCGCGACAATCGCGATCGCCAGCACGACCAGCGAGATCAATCCGACGATGTGCGGCGGCTCCAGATGGTCGAATGGGAATCCGAATCCTGTGACGCTCGTCGCAACCGTCGTCGCCAGGAAGATCGCGGTCCATCCATTCAGCGCCTTGCCCGAGAGCAGCCCGAACATCACCACGAAGCCCGACAGAATCCCGGCCAGACTGATCACGACGTGAACGAGCGTGTACGTGGACGTCGTCATTCCGAAGATCATGATGTCGACCTCATCCGCACGATATCAAATGTGCGAAACCGTGGTCTCAGCGCGCGATACGGGAGAACGCTTCGCGCGCGGACGCGCTGGCGCTCGCCATCTCGGACAACTTTTCAGCGAGAGCAGTGACCCACGCCTCGAGCGACAGAGTCTCGGTCTTCAGCGTGATGCCGCGAACGGTGGTCACGCGGTGCGCCGTGACTTTTCCGCCCGAGCGCGTGAGGCGGAATGTCGATTCACCGAGGACGACGTCAAACGCGGTGACTTTGCGAAAGAGCAATCCCGACTCGATCACGGTCGTTTCGGCGGGCAGCGTCTCCCTGAAGATCTCCAGAAGCCGGTCGAACCCGGCGTGGACCGTTCGTGTGTCGGCGGCGATTCCCGCGGCGAGCGCATGGGGATCGACCGTCGCGCTGGCGCTCGATCCACAGTAGCGACAGGCGATGACGCGGCCGTCCGCGCTCGACTCGACCCGTCCGCCGCAGTTCCTGCAGTTGTGGAGAATCTCGTTCACGGATCGATTCTACTTTGACATCGCGACGAGGACGGAATAGCGTGATCGCCATCCCCGCCACAATTCATTGAAAGGAAGTCGCCATGGCTCTATTTGGGAAGAACGATCCTCCTCCGCCACCCGCTCAGCCGGCCTCTGCCGCTTCTGGTCTGCCTGCTCATTCGCGCGAGCGCCTCCAGCAGATGAAAGGAGCCGCCGGCAAACCGGGACTCTTTACCAGCGATCTTTCCGTCGACGAATTCATGCTCGTGCAGAAAGCGGGATTCGAGCCTCTCGGCCTTGTGATCGGATCGTCGATCTACCACATCGGTTTTCAGCAGGCCGCGTTCACGCAGAACATGGAGATGACCGTTCTGTCGCAGGCGATGTATCACGCCCGCGAACTGGCCATGTCGCGCATGGAAGCCGAAGCGGACATCCTCGGCGCCGACGGAATCGTCGGCGTGCGACTCGATGTGGGCCGCTACGAGTGGGGCGAATCGCTGGCCGAATTCATGGCGATCGGCACCGCCGTCCGAAGCCGTGATGGCCAGAGCCACAAGACGCCGCAAGGAAAACCGTTCACCAGCGATTTGTCAGGACAGGACTTCTACAAACTCCGAACGATGGGATACCGGCCGCTTGGTCTGGTCATGGGCTCATGCGTCTATCACGTCGCCCATCTCAGCTTTCGTCAGGCCTGGAAAACCATGGGGCAGAACATGGAGATGGCGAACTTCACGCAGGCGCTTTATGACGCCCGCGAACTGGCGATGGAGCGCATGCAGCAGGAGGCCAGTCGGCTCTCGGCCGAGGGGGTCGTCGGTGTCGTGGTTCGGGAGCAGAGTCATGGATGGGGCAGTCACATCATCGAGTACTACTCGGTGGGCACGGCCGTCGTCAAAGCCGCGCCGGCAGCCGATGACAAGCCCGACGTACCGAGGCCGACTCTCTCGCTCAACGTCAACGGTTAGTCTTCTTTCGTGAACGACGATCTCTGGCCCGCGCTCCCCTACGACGCGTGGAAGGATACGTACGCGACGCTGCACATGTGGACGCAGATCGTCGGCAAGGTTGCGCTCGCACTTGCGCCGGCGCTCAACCACAGCTGGGGAATCGCGCTCCATCTGACATCGCGCGGCCTGACGACGCGGCCGCTGATGCACGGCACGCGCTCGTTCACGATGGAGTTCGACTTTGTCGGTCACGAGCTCATCGTCAGGACAACCGACGATGACACGCGGACGTTGAAACTCGAGCCGCGCTCCGTTGCCGATTTCTACCGCGAAGTCATGGCCCTTCTCCGGGCGATGTCGCTGCCGGTGAAAATCTGGCCGGTGCCCGTCGAGATCCCCGATCCGATCCCGTTCGAGAAAGACACGCAGCATCATTCTTACGACGCCGCATTTGCCAATCGCTTCTGGCGGATCCTCGTGCAGATCGAACGCGTGCTCACGAGGACACGCTGCGACTTCATCGGCAAATGCAGTCCGGTGCACTTTTTCTGGGGCAGCTTCGACCTCGCCGTCACGCGTTTTTCAGGAAGGACCGCTCCGCCGCGCGATGGTCCGGCATTCATGCGCGACGCGTATTCGCACGAAGTCATCAGCCACGGTTTCTGGCCCGGCAGCGGCCCTGTGCTCGAGGCGGCGTTCTACGCGTATGCCGTCCCCGCACCGGCCGGCCTCGAAGAGGCGCGCATCGAACCGCCGGCAGCGTTCTACCACCGTGAGCTCGGCGAGTTCATTCTGCCGTACGAGTCCGTGCGCACAGCAGCGAGTCCCGCCGACGCGATCATCGCGTTCGTCGACAGCACGTACGATCGAGCGGCCACGCTCGCAAAGTGGGATCGCGCGGCGCTCGAACGCGCGCGGTAGTTACTTTCGCGTTCGCGAACGCGTCATCGCCGTGAGCATCGGGTTGTCGACCTTCGTGTAGCCCGATGGAACCTCCCACGCCGACGCCGGTACCGGACCTTTGCGGACTTCGGTCACTTCGCTGGTGGAGACCATCTTCCGGCCCATGATGTCGAGCGTTGTGGTCGTGGCCAGCGGAAACCCTTTCATTTTCTTCATCTGTTCCTGCATCGACGACACGTTCTTCGCCATCGGACCCATCGCGCTCATGGCGCTCTGCATCGTCTCGGCGAAGTTCTTGTACATCGTCCACGCCTGCGCCGGGTACTGCAGGTCGTTCGTCAGGCACTCCTCGGTCGTCGACATCTGTCCCATCTTCATGATCCAGGTCTCGCACGTGTAACCGGCGACCTTGCGACTGGTGCCGGCATCGTGGACGTCGACCGTGAACATTCCGCCCATCGCCTTCTGCTGATCGGCGGGCATGTTCTTCATCTGCTCCTGCATCTTCTTCATCTCGGGGCTGTTCATCTGCTCTTTCATTCGCGCGGCGAATGCGTCCATGTCCTGACGTGTCGTGACGTAGTACGTCTTCTTCTTGTTGTCGAGTGTGGTCGACTGTCCCAACTTGAAGTCGACGATTGTCTCCTTGCCTTCGCCGTGAGACATCCGAACGTGATCGTCGGAGATGTAGCTGGTGGTGGTCTGCGGCGGCGCGTCGTTGCGGCTCACCTTCGACACAATGGTCAGATCGGTCGCAAACGCAGGGATGGCAACCGCTGACAACAACAGGGTGGTGAGAACTCGCATCGTCGATCGCATCGGGGCACTATACGCGATACCAAAACCGGCGCATCCGCATCGTCGAGGGGTCGACGCGCCGGGTTTCGTGGACCTCCGCCGACGCCGCAGGCTTGGCGATGCTTCCCGGTCTTGTGCGCTGCGACGAAGTCAGCGGCCCTAACGAGATCAATCACGCGTCTCGAGTTTGTGTCGGCCGGCGCTGCGCTGATGTCGGAGTTCCACCAGCTGTTCGTCGGAAACAGCGGCAGCGGTACCGGGACCGCGCCACCCTCGCTCGCCGCGAATGCGGCCGGGGCAAAGGCCATCCCCGCAAGCAACGCAAACGCGCGACGTTCATCGTTCAAATGATGAGCGCGTCCGGACACAAATTGGAGTGCGCCACCGCACGCTGCAGTATCCTGCCGGCCCGACGATGAGTGAGTGGATCCCCGTCAGCTGTCCGTACTGCGGCGAGCCGGCCGAACTGAACTTCGAGGACGAGGGCTGGAGCCGTCAGCAATTCGTCCAGGATTGTCCGGTGTGCTGTCAGCCATGGCAGGTCGAGTTGCTCCGTGATTCGGACGGCGACTGGAGCGCGACACTGAGGACCACCGACGAGTAACGGAACGGTGAGTTCGGCGCGGATTGCTCAAACGCCAACGAAGCCGCAAGGACAGCCGGCGCGTCGAACTCTCCCTGACCGCAAGCGGCCGCGCGCTTCAGAAGAAAGCGCCCGTCACCGTCGCTCAGCAGCGTATGACTGTGGCGCCGCAGGAGCTCTCGTCACGCGATGCGGCGGAGCTTCTTCGACTCCTCGAGAAGATCGTCACCAGCATGAACATCGGCACGGAGCGCGCCGGCATGATGTTCGACGACGTCGCTCCACAGTCGCCGGCAGACGATCCGATTCCGCTCGAGCGGATCGTGAAGCACTCCACCCGCGCACCCCGAAAACGCTGAACAAAAAAAGTGCCGGTGAACGCGCGTCACCGGCACCTTCCACTGCAAAGATACGCCCTAGAACGTCACGCGAGCGCCGAGGCGGAAGACGCGCGGGCTCTGAAGCTCTTCGATGTCACCGAAGGTCGTCGAATTGGTGTCGCCGATGCGCTGCAGGATCGGCCGCTTGTTCAGAATGTTGAATCCGTCGACCGACAAGGTCAACCCGGCGGCATGGGCGATTCGGAACTCCTTCGCCAGCCGCAGGTCGAGATTGACGATGTTCGTGTAGCGTTGCGCACCGATCTTTTGCTCGAGTACGTACTTCTCGGTCTCGAAGTCCGTCGAGTCGTAGTAGTTGACTTTCGGATACCCCTGACGTGCGGTCAGGCTGCCGCCGAAGCTGATCAGCATCGGGAACTGATACACGCCGGTGATGCTCGTCGACCACTTCGAGTTGATGTACACATCCTGCTTGGCGCCGCTGCCGACGCCGGAGCTCTGGGTCACCATCCCGCTGCAGCTCGAGCACGAACCCTGGAACTGACTCGGCACCGTGGCCAGCTGAATGCCCTGCGTCGGGTCGCCAGCGATGTAGCCGTTCGGTCCGACGTGCTGCGTCCAGTCGTTGAATGACACGTTCGCGCGCATCATCCAGTTGTTGTTCATGCGCCGCGTCAGAAACAGCTCTGCGCCCTGATACTTCTGCGAATAGTCGGGACGATTGTCGATGGCCGCGAACGTCGGCGTGGAACCGTCCTTCGTCGTGTAGATCGGCTGGCCCGTCAGCGGGGTCGTGCCGGCCAGGACGTAGTCGGCCGGTGTGTACCAGTCGCCGGCGCCCGGGGTCTTCTCGTAGTGGTAGTAGACGAAGTCGGTGAGCTTGCGATACGTCACGTTGACGCCGGCCGAAAAGTCGGGATTGAGCTCGCGCTCCAGGCCGAACATCAGCTCATTCGTCTTCGGAGACTTCACATTGGACCCGACGCGAATCGGAGAGACCACCGCGTCCGGATGTGATGGATCGAAGTAGCCGTACGGGAACAACGCCTGACGCAGCTCGCTGCGCTGCATCACGCGATCGCCGTTGAGGTCCTGGAAGTAATAGACCATGCCGCCCGGACCGCCGTAGGGATTCGTCGGGAACAGCTGATTGCCCGCAATCTGATTCGAGTAGCGGTTGTACGCACCTCGAATGATTGTGCGCTTCGCGGAATTGAACGCGTACGTCGCGCCGATGCGCGGGCTGATGTCGTTCCACGTGATGCTCTGGCCGGCTGCGAACGATCCGCCGGGCACAAGGTCGGGCGCGGAGGACGCGGCCCGAACGCTTCCGGGAAGGTTCTTCGAGTCCTGATGATCCCACCGCAGGCCGGCGTTGATCGTCAGGTTGTTGAGCAGAACCGTGTCACCAACATACGCATCGTTCGTCTTGAGACCGAACTGTGCGTCGCCGGGCCGGACGATGCGCACCTGCGCACAGCCGGGCTGGAGTCCGACGCCGGTGCACTGCGCGGCGCTGCGGAGAATGACGCGCTGATCGCCGGGCCACGTCGTGATCGACGTGATCGGTGCATCGCGATAGCCGAAGCCGAACTTGAGCTCGTGATCGAGCGTCCCGCTCTTCGCGTAATAGGAACCGTCGAGCCGGTCATTCTTCTGCGGCCGTTTCGTCTGGTATTCGTAATACGTGTTGTGATTTACGTTCGCCGTATCGCGATAACTGACGACGTCCAGACCGCCAGAGGGAAGGAACTGGAATCCGCTGTCGACCTTCGATGCCAGGCCGGTCAGGAAGAATCGCGAACCGAACTGCTGCGTGTCTTCGAGTTTGTACAGTGTCGTCGGTCCGCTCTGATTGAATCCGGTTTCCGGCAGACGCGTCGGAGTGGTATTGCGGCCGAGATAGATCTTGTCGCCGCGTGTGAAGAAGATGGTTGCGGCGTTCGATGGGACAAGCTGCGCGTTGATCTTCGCGTTGCTGTCCTTGAGCGTGATGTGTTGAAGCGGGAACAGAATCGCACTTCCTGTCGACGCGTCGATCGGCACGGCCGGCAGGTTCTTGATGTC
>DASVHS010000435.1:0-2587 GCA_036382495.1 Thermoanaerobaculia bacterium
TGTCGCGCGGCTTTTCGGATATTGCCGCCCGCGGCCTTGACTGCCGCCGCGACATAAGCACCCACGACCTGGTCGAGCGGCTGGATGTCCCACTCCTCGACCGGCAGCGAGCCGGTGCGCGGAGCGACGGCCGGTCCACCATCCCGCTCGATCTGCAGATCCTCACTGCGGATCTCGTCGGTGCGAAGCGTGAGCAGCGCACGCTCGAGCACATTGCGCAACTCGCGGATGTTGCCGGGCCACGGATACGTTTCCAGTTTCTTGAGCGCGCGCGGACTGACTTTCGGAATCGGGCGTCCCATCTCCTTTGCGAGCGGGCGCAGGATCTCCTGCACGAGGATCGGCAGATCTTCCATCCGTTCGCGAAGTGCAGGCATCCTGAGCTTCACGACGTTCAGCCGGTAGTAGAGATCGCCGCGAAAGCGCATGGCGGCGACCTCCGCGCTCAGGTCGCGATTCGTCGCAGCGATGAGACGGAAGTCGGCGCGGATGTCACGCGTGCCGCCGACGCGCCGGAACTTTTTTTCTTCGATCGCTTTCAGCAGCCGCGCCTGAACCGTCAGCTCCATCTCCCCGATCTCGTCGAGGAACAGCGTTCCGTCGGCGGCGATCTCGAACAGTCCCTGCTTCGTGTTCATCGCGTTCGTGAACGCGCCGCGTTCGTGGCCGAACAGCTCCGACTCGAGCAATTCTTTCGAGAGACCCGCGCAATTGAGATCGACGAACGGCGCGCGCGTGCGCGCGGACCGGTTGTGAAGCAGCCGCGCCATGACGCCTTTGCCCGTTCCCGACTCACCTTCGATGAGGACCGGCGACGGCGCCCGTGCGATCTGGCCGAGGATGTCGTTGAGTTGGGTGATGGAGGGAGAGACGCCGGGAAGGCGGTCGACATCCTTCGCGTCGGTTCGCCGCAACGCCGTGAGCTCGCGCTGCGTGGCGACGATCCGCGAGACCTGCTGCAGCGTCAGCGTCAGCGTGTCGTAGTCGAACGGCTTCTGCAGAAACGTCTCGGCGCCGAGCTTCATCGACTCGATGACGCGCTCGAGATTGCCGACGCCCGACATCATGATCACCGCCGCCGTCTCCGAGTACATCTTGAACTGGCGGAGAAGATCCATTCCGGAGTAGTCGGGAAGCTGGACGTCGAGCAGGACGATGTCCGGGGAGAAATCAGCGAACGTGACGAGCGCTTCTTTTCCCGTCGTCGCGGTGCGCACTTCCCACTCGTCAGCGAGCAGCGCTTCGAGGCCGGACACGATTTGAGCGTCATCGTCGACGATCAGAATCCGGCTTCTTATGTCCGCCATTGAACGGCGATCATACACGTGTCCACATTTTGAACAAGAGGGCCAACGACCGAGACTGAGCTAACCGCTGTTGCTGCCTCAGATAGCTCGTTTGCAGACGTCGGTACCAGCTTTGGATTACAGCTGAAGCGAGGAGAGAACCGTGAACCACGACAGCCGACGCATCACATTGATCAGCCGCCACACTCAGCTCCCCGAGAGGAAGTGGCAGCACAGGGCCCGCGCCGCGAGCCGCATCATCCTGCTCGATTCATTCACGGGCCTTCGGATTGCGATCTCCGGTTCGTTCAACCGGCACGAGGAAGACGTCGAGCGCATCGTCCTCGATCGATCCAGCTCTGCTTCCGATTACCTGGCGCTGCTTGCCGAGTTGCCGGATGTTTTCCACGGCGATGTGCTCATGATCCGCGACGATGAGACGGGATTCCTGAGCGCGACGGGACGCGGCGGCGATCGGATTCTCTACGCGCTTTCGGGCGAAGACATTCGTTTCTATCTCGAGACCAGCTGCCTCATCGAAGCGGGCAGTGCGGTGACGGCTCCGGCCCGCCAGAATCCCGTTCTTCAATTCCGCCAGCGATCCGCCGTCGCGTAACGTGTTAATTTAAAAGCCGTGCAGCTCTGGACGGCGTTCGCGCATACGGGCGTGGTGGGGAAAGCCGTTCTGGGCGTTCTCCTCATTTTCTCGATCCTGTCGTGGGCGACCATGATCATCGTGTGGCGCCGTTTCCGCCGCTCGCAATCGGCGTCGCGGCGATTCGTGTCCGTGTTCCGCAAAGCGAAGCGCCTGGTCGAAGTGCAGTCGGCGCTCGTTCCACTCGCCCACTCCGCGCTCGTCGGTCTGTTTCGCGCGGGCTATGCCGAGATCGAAGCGCAGATCGCGCACGCGGCCGGCGCGCAGACGATCCGCTCGCTCGACAGCGTCGAGCGCTCGCTCGTTCGCGCAGCGCGCATCGAGACCGCGCGACTCAGCCGCTTCGTTCCGTTTCTGGCGACGACCGCCGCGGCCACGCCGTTCATCGGCCTGTTCGGCACGGTGTGGGGAATCATGGGCTCGTTCGCGAACATCGGCGCGACCGCGTCGACGTCGATCACCGCCGTCGCCCCCGGCATCAGCGAGGCCCTCATCAACACCGCGGCCGGATTGTTCGCCGCGATCCCGGCGCTCATCGCCTACAACTATTTCGTCCAGCAGCTCCGCCGCGCGCGCGGCGAGATGGAGGACTTCACGCTCGAGTTTTTGAATTTAACGGAACGGAACTTCATGTGAACCGAGCTCT
>DASVHS010000436.1:0-3309 GCA_036382495.1 Thermoanaerobaculia bacterium
CGATTCGGCGTGATCTACGCGATCGCGCCATCGCGACTGGCCGATCACGACATCTGGGCCGGCACCGACGACGGCCAGATCTGGCGCACGCGCGATGAAGGTGCGCACTGGACGAACATCACGCCGGCGGCGCTGACGGCGTGGTCGAAAGTCGGCATCATCGACGCGTCGCATTTCGATGCGGAGACCGCGTATGCCTCGGTCGATCGACATCGGCTCGATGATTTCAAACCGTACGTGTATCGAACACACGACGGCGGGACGACGTGGCAGCTCATCGCCGACGGTCTGCCGATCGTCGTCAATGTCGTCCGTGAAGATCCTGTGCGAAAGGGCTTGCTCTACGCCGGGAGCGAGCGCGGCATGTACGTTTCGTTCGACGACGGCGATCACTGGCAACCGCTGCAGATGAATCTTCCGGTGACGTCGATCCGCGACATCGACGTGCACGGCAACGATGTCGTGATCGCGACGCACGGGCGCGCATTCTGGATTCTCGACGACGTCTCGCCGCTGCGGCAGAACGTATCGCCGGGCACGTTCCTGTTCGCGCCATCGATCGCGTATCGCGAACGTGGAGCGGGGTTCACGGGTTCACCGATGCCGAAAGACGAGCCGATGGCGGCGAACCCGCCGGCCGGCGCCTACATCGACTACGTCCTGGAAAATTCGTCTCCCATCACACTCGAAGTCTTCGATGCAAACGATCAACTCGTGCGCCGCTACAACAGCAGCGACAAAGTTCCGGCCGTCGATCTCGCGAAGCTGAAAGTCGCGCCGGAATGGTTTGCCACTCCATCGACGCTCAGCACCGCTCCCGGTATGCATCGGTTCGTGTGGCCGCTCCGATATCCCGAGGCTCCGGAACTGGACGCGACGCATCGCGGCGCATTTGCAGACGGCGTCTGGGCGCCGCCGGGTCATTACAAAGTCGTGCTGACCGTGAATGGACAGCGACTGACGCAGCCATTGACCATCGCGGCGGATCCGCGTCTGAATCTTCCGGCGTCTGCGTACGCGGAGCAGTTCGCGCTCGCGCGTCAGATCGAATCGACACGCGCGGCGGTTCACGCTGCGCTGACCGAAGCGGAAGGCATCGTCACGAAGGGACAGGATCCGCTCAAGACCCGCGTCACTGAAATGACCGAAGTGGTGCCGGAAGAGCAGTGGTATCTGGCACCGAGGACGACGACGAGTCTGCGGTTTCTGGATGCGGCGTTGCAGGAGCTCGCGAACGCGGTTGACGGTGCGGATGCCGCACCGACGCCGGACGCTCGCGACGGTTACGCGCGCATTCGTCCGCTCGCCGATGCGGCGGTGCAGAAGTGGAAGGAGTTCAGGGCGACTTCGAAATGACGCCCACTCCGGCGATCGTGCCGCCTTTCGTCATCGAAGGCACCGAGCAGATGTAAGTGATCACGCCGGCCACCGGCGCTCGCGCTTCGAGCAGCATGCGGCCGGTGTAGTCGGTCACGTATCCGAGCTTCGCGCCCTGCGCGACGTACGCGCCGCGCTTCACGAGCGGATAGAAAATCCCGTTCGTATCGCTGGTGACGAACTCGACGTGATCGAGCCAGACGGGATTTTCGACTGGCGTCGCGTTGCCGGGCAGCATCTTCAGGTAGCGCATCACGCTGAAGCATCCGTTGGCGAGGACTTCGATGTCGTCGGTCTCCGTCGTCCCCGAGTATCCGGCCTCGACCGCGATCGCGGGTTTGCCACGCGTATTCGCGGTGTTGTCGAGATAGCGCGACGCGGCGGCGTCTTTCGGACGATCGGCGGCGATGATGATCGTGTCGAGTCCGAACGCGAGCACCATTTCGCGCGTGATCGCATCCTGTTTCGCGTTGCCGGTCACGGGCCAGTAGCTGTACGGGCGCAGGCTCTCGTCGAGATCGCCGCCGTGCAGGTCGATGAGGTAGTCGCACTTGTCGACGACTTCCTTCGTGATCATGTACGACGCGCGCTCGGTCTGCGTTCCGTCGAGCTTCCCCGGATAGAAACGGTTCATGCTCTTGTTGTCGACCGGATTCACGTGCGGCACTTTCTTCTCGAACGAGTTGATGTTGATGAGCGGCACGATGATCACGGTGCCGGACAGTTCCGTGGGATCGAGCCGCTCGATGACTTTCTCGAGCGCGATGATCGACGCGTACTCCGTTCCGTGAGCGCCGGACACGAGCGCGAGCGTCGGCCCGGGTTTCGCGCCGGTCACGGTGACGATCGGAATCGAGAGCGCCGGGTCGGATCCGGCCGGCACTTCGATTGCGCTGATCGTTTTCGACGGCTGGACCGCAAAGAAAAGAGAAAGGAGCAGGAACACGCGGACCTCCTCAGGTGGCTCGAGTAAAGATCTGCCGCTGACTGACCTGGTAGGAATTGCTGCGGATCATCTCCCGGAGATTGCGCGGATCGCGCACGCCCTGGAGAACGTAGACCGGCGTCGCTTTGTCCGAGGAGATGATCGTGACGTTGCCGACGCCGAGCATACGGTCGATGATGCCTTGCGAAAACTGCGTGTCATCGATGTAGCGGAGATCGATCTCGCTGAGGTTCTTGGTGACCAGGCCCCTCTCGATCATCACTCGCTGGTTCGTGATCGTGTACAGCGTGCTGCGCAGATGGGCGAGCGCCAGGAAGAAGCGCACGATTTCGACGAGCGCGAGCAACGCTGTGATCCACAAGCCGATCCGCCAGATCTTCGCGCTGCGCTCAAGGTCGGGCGTTTGCGCGGCCGCGTAGTGGAAGATCAGCGGCACGACGATGAGGATCAACACGATCCCGACAATCCTGCCGATCAGTTTCATCGCCGACGGATTGCCGCGCCACAATGTCTCTTCGACCGTCGGTCTCGGAGCCGTGGCGCTGGTGATCGGAGCGGTTCCGGCCGGCGACGGCCGCCCGCAATGCGGACAAACCGGAGCGAGCATCGAAACGTCTTTGCCGCAGTCGGGACAGGCGATGACTGGCATGGGAGGGAGATCTTATCGCGAGGGACTGGCCCCCATGTCATCCCGAGCGTGAGCGAGGGACCCGGGGGCGTGGGGAGGCCGGCCTCCCTTCCCCCGGGTCCCTCGCTCACGCTCGGGATGACATGGGACGTCAAAATCCCGCCGACGAGGGATTAAAACGCCGCTGGTTCTTTCTTTTCTCTTCGGTAACACCATGCACGCTGCCGGCGGGCCCATCGGGCGCGCTACCCGCTATGCTCGTGCTTGTTGTGAAAGGAGACACGCTGTGAATCGAGTCGCTCTGACAGTTGCGTTGCTGTTGGCTGTGGCTGCACCCGCTTTTGCCGTCCGGACGGTG
>DASVHS010000437.1:0-1559 GCA_036382495.1 Thermoanaerobaculia bacterium
GACTCGATGTCGCCAAGGCGAAACTCCAGTGTGGAGGCGGGCTTCAGCCCGCCGGTCCTCGCCTTCGCCAGCATCGTCTCCGAGTTGTCGACGCCGATCGTTTCGCGCGCACCGAGCATCTCGTGCATCTCGCGCGTCAGCTCGCCTGTGCCGCATCCGAGGTCGAGGACGCGCATGTTCGGCCGCCGCTCGACGAGAGCGAGGAGGTCGGTGAATGGTTGCTTGCGTTCAGCTTTGAAGCGTTCGTATTGATCGGGGTTCCACATGCTTGTCATTCCGAGCCGCGCAGACGGCGAGGAATCTGGGCGGGGTGCCGCGCCACGATCCGCCGCCCAGATTCCTCGCGCTCTACGGCGCTCGGAATGACAGTTTGTTCCAGTTGAGCACCGCGTTCATGACCAGAGCGAACGTTCCCTGCGTGTTCATCCGCCACATCGGGTTGAACGCGAACAGCAGGATGTGGCCTTTGCCGCGCGGTGCGTCGACGAGGGCGGGAGTGCCGGCGATGTCTTCGCCGCCATCGAGCATGCCCGACATCAGCAGGTCGTCCGATTTCTTCGCGAAGGAAATGAGCGTCACCGGGCGATCTTCGACGCGCGGCATGTACGGCGCGAAGTTGCCGGGCATGTCTTCGGGTGGCTGGAATCCGTCTTCGCCGGGACCCGGCTTCGACCGCTCCGGAGTCGGAACGAAAACGCGCCCCTGGGGGATGTCGGCGTCGGTTTTCGTTCCCCGTCCGCTCGGACGCGACTCTTCTTTGGGATCGTCGCGCACTCCGACTTTGAAGATCGCCGCCGCCGCGTAGTAGACGGGAATCGTGTCGCCGTAACCGGCGGTGATCGGACTCTTCTTGTCGGTGACCTCAGCCCTGATGATCGTTCCCGGCGCGCGCAGTTTCTTCGGAGCAACGTCCTTCACCCATCGCGCCAGCCCGTAATCCATTGCCCACTCGGACGTCTCCTCCGCGGTAATCAGCAGACCGCCGTCCTCGACGAACTGCTGCAGGTTCGCGACTCCGGACAAGCCGAGACCGGGCCGGATGTCATCGGTCTCGTCGACGGCGAGGTTTGGCGTCAGTTCCGTCTTTTTCCACGGCAGCGGAGGACCGGGTGGCAGTCCGTTGACGATGTCCTGAGGCGAGCCGCCGGTCGGTGGAAAGATGATGACGTCGTAACGCTCGTGAAGATTCGGTGTGCGCGACGCGACCTGCGTCGAGATGTAGTCGTACTTTGCGCCGAGACTCTCCAGCGCGAGGCGATACCACCCTTCCTTCTGCGTCGACTGCCACGTATGCAGAAGAGCAATGCGCGGCTGCCCCTTGGCAATCCGATCCTTCAAGAACGCGATGTCCGACTGGTTCTCAACCGACGCTCGCGGCCCGAAGCCGGAGGACCTGGTCATGCCCGCTTTCAAAATCGCGAGGTCCGTCACTCGCGCGAACTCCACGTTCTTCTGATACCCGAGCGTCCAGCCCGTGTCGTCGTACACGCGATCTTCCGCGCGGACGTACTGCACGTCGAGCAGCGCGTCGGCGAGACGGCTGTATGGCTGGTCCATGC
>DASVHS010000438.1:0-3541 GCA_036382495.1 Thermoanaerobaculia bacterium
AATGAGAAATGGATGTGCCGGTCATCGATGGGGTGATGATGCCATCATCGAACGGCGATGAGAAACGGTGGGTGCGGGCTTCAGCCCGCACTGTGCCGGCTGAAGCCGGCACCCACACAGAAAAATCAGTAGCGGACGAGCTCGCGCGCCACTTTCTCGATCTGCTCTTCGCTCGCGAGGAACGCTTCTTCGAGCGGCGGCGAGTAGGGGACAGGCGTGTCGAGCGAGCCGACGATGCGCACCGGCGCGTCGAGATACTCGAACGCTTCTTCCTGAATGATCGCGGCGATCGACTCGCCGATCGATCCGGTGCGGGTGTCTTCTTCGATGATGAGCACGCGGCTGCAGCGGCGGGTTAGCGCGAGGACGGCTTCGCGGTCCAGCGGCGCGAGCGACCGCAGATCGAGAACGCTGCTCTCGATCCCCTCCTTCGCCAGCTTTTCGGCAACGCGCATGCCGATGTGCACGTACGCGCCGTACGCGATGATCGCGAGATCGTCGCCGCTGCGACGCAACGCAGCCTTGCCGATCGGTATCGGCTTCGGCGCGTCGTCACTGAGAATCTGCCGGATGCGCGGGTCGCGATACAGCGCGATGTGCTCGTAATACAGGACCGGATCGGGATCCGCGACCGCGCTGGCCATCAGCGCGCGTGCATCGTGCGGAGTCGACGGCACCACGATCTTCAATCCCGGCACGCGATAAAACCACGCCTCGGTATTCTGCGAATGGTACGGACCGGCGTGACGCAGTCCGCCCCACGGCATCCGCAACACCATCGGCACTTCGCCGCCCCATCGATAGCGGATCTTCGCGGCGTTGTTGACGAGCTGATTGAAGCCCGACGCAACGAAGTCGTTGAACTGCATCTCGCCGATCGGCCGCCGTCCTGCCAGCGCAGAGCCGACGCATACACCGATCGCCGCACCTTCGGCCAGAACGGAGTTGATGATGCGGTCGCCGAATTCTTTCAACAGCGGCTTGAGCAGAAGAAACGCGTTGCCGTATTTGCCGCCGACGTCCTGACCGTAGACAAACGTCCGCGGATCACCGCGCAGTGCATCGCCGACGCCGAGCATGACTGCCTCGAGAAACGTTTTCCCCTTCGCATCAAACGCGGGCGCCTCTTCGATCTGGAGTGGGGCGGCCATGCCGCCACTCTTCGTCGGCGCAGTGACGCCGTCACGCACAGTCGCCGGATCCGGCCAGGGCGCGTCAATCACGTGCCGCGCCTCGTCCTCGACAAGTGTTTCCGCTTCGCGTTTCAAACCTTCCAGTTCGTCGGTAGAAATCCGAAGCTTCTTCGCGTACGTCGCAATCGGATCGCGACCGCACCAGAAGTCGTACAACTCTCGGTTCGCGTAGCCGGTCTCCTGCAACGGCGCGTACGACCACGACGCCGGCGGCTCTTTGCCGAGGTAAAGCATGTCGTCGTGGTGGGCGTGGCCGCACATGCGCATCGCGATCAACTCAATCAGCGCCGGCCCCTTGCCGGCGCGCGCGCGTTCCGCCGCCCATGCAAACGCCGCGGCGATTGCTTCCGGATCCGTTCCGTCGATCGTGACAGTGGGGATGCCGTAGCCGATGGCCTTGTCCGCGAACACGCGCACCGCCGACTGTTCGCCGACCGGTGTCGATAACGCGGTCTGATTGTTCTGTACGCAGAAGATGGCCGGCAACTTGCGCGCGGCGCACGCGTTGATCGCTTCGTGCCACTCGCCGAGCGATGTCGCGCCTTCGCCGACGAACGAGACTGCGACGCGATCGCTCTTCTCGAGTTGAAATGCCATGGCGATCCCGGCGATCGTCAGCGCGGGCGATCCGAGAGGCGCCATTGCCGGCAGGATTCCGTGCACCCAGTCGCCGACGTGAAGGTCGCGTCCGTTCATCGGCGGTCCCGCTTTCGCCATCTGCGCGCTCAACACCATGCGCACTGTCTCTCGCGTGTTGTGCTTCGCGAGCACGGCGCCGAGGTCGCGGATCATCGGAGAGATGACGTCGGAGGGTTTGAGGCGGAGCGGGGCGGCGTAAATCGCTTCCTGTCCCAGCGAGCGAAATCCTTTGCCCTGAAACGACGTGTTGCGCCAGCGCACTTCGCCACTCGTGAAGAACTGCTTGAGCCGGTTGTCGACGGCACGCGTCAGGATCATTCCCCGCAACATGTCGCGTTTCTCTTCGTCGGTGATCGTTGCCGCGATCGCCTCGCGTCGCAGAAATCCGTCGCACGCTTCGACGACTTCCTCGACTGCTTCGTGCAGACGCTCGTTCACGCTGACGCCCGGAGTCGACTCCGGAACGTTCGTCACCGCGGTCTCCGGTGCGAGCGCTTCAGCGAGCGCGGACTCGAGCGCGGCGCGGAGCGGCGGACGCAACGCGTCGATGTCGCCGGGCGCGGCGGCGATCCGCTCGAGCGCGGCGAGCGCGGGCTTGAGCGCGAACGGATGGCGCTCGGCGATGAACGCCGCGAAACGCGCGAGCAGCGCGGCCCGCGTCCGAACCGGTGTGTCAGTGACCGTCACGATTCGATGTTATCCGCTAGCCAGTCCACGACCAACTCCTCGGCCCAATACACGGACTTCCACGGCAGGAACCCGCCGACGAATCCGACATGTCCGCCGTGCCGCGTCGTGATGAATTCGATCGATGACGACGCCGTCGCTTTCGCGCGCTCGAGCACCTCCGGCGGCAGGAACGGATCGTCTTCCGCGCTGACGCACAGCGTCGGCGTCGTGATTCGGCTCAGGTAGTGGATCGAGCTCGAGCGGGCGTAGTAATCGTCGGCGTCGGTGAATCCATGCAGAGGCGCAGTCGCGACGTCGTCGAATTCGCGAAACGTTTTCGCCCGCATCGCACGCGGGATGTCGAGCCGCGTCTCCGGAAATCGCTTCGCCACGTCTTTGACCTTCTTCTTCAACGTCCGCAGAAATCCGCCGACGTAGAACGGCCCCAGGCCGCGCTCGAGGTACGTGCCGCCGGCGCCGAGGTCGTAGGGGACGGAGAGCGTGGCGGCGGCGCGGATGATCTGTTGTCCCGGATGTTCGCCGAGCCACTTGAGCAACGCGTTTCCACCGAGGGATGCGCCGCATGCGACGAGGGGAGTGTTCGCGTCGCGTGCGTGCAGCGTTCGCACGACGAAATCAAAGTCCGTCGTTTCGCCCGAGTGATAGAAGCGCGGCCTGTGATTCGGCAGCATCTGGTCGAGCCGGCGAGGATCGCGTGCACACGAGCGGAAGTTGATCGCGGTCGCCGCGAATCCACGCTTCGCGATGAGCGAGAGCATTCCCTGGATGTAGACGGAGTGCGAGCTGCCTTCCAGGCCGTGCATGAGGATGAAGTGAGCGCGCTCGCCGCGAAGATGATCGAGGACCAGCACGTCGCCGTCCGGCGTTTCGATTTCCTCGCGCTCGAGCGTCACCATCCGCCGCCGCCGCACGAGACGGCCCCAGACGGTCTGCACATGTGGTCCCCGCGCGAACCACGCCGGTGAGAAGTGACGCATTCGGTTAGATTGAATCATAAATGGCTGAGTCAGCTTGAGTTC
>DASVHS010000439.1:0-2895 GCA_036382495.1 Thermoanaerobaculia bacterium
GTCCGCTCGATGCACGACCTGATTCCGGGATCGACGCTCGTCGTCATCCCCGACGCCGGCCACATGAACTTCGTCGATCAGCCGGTGTTGTTCCGGAAAGCAATCGACGACTTCGTGCACGACAGGAAGTAAAGGACAGGCTCAGGAGGCACATGCTCGCAATCATTCTCGCTGCCGCAATCGACCAACCCGTCCTTCACTACATTCCCAGGCACGAAGAGCTGAAGTACACGTTCGGTGGGGCGGCGCCGACGCATCACATCAAACCAGGGACGCGCATCGTGACGTGGACCGAGGATGGTTACGACGGTGCGGTGACGAGTCCCGATCAGTTGCCGACGAAAATGATTCCGGCCGGCCACGACAATCCGCAGACCGGTCCCTTCTTCATCGACGGCGCAGAACCAGGCGACACGCTGGCGATCCACATCGAGAAGCTCGAGCCCGCTCGCGATCACGGGATCTCTTCGTTTTTCCCCGGCTTCGGCGCGCTCAACGGCACCGATCGCACTGCCGTCCTCGGCGGCGAGCTTCCCGAAAAAGTCTGGTTCTACTCGGTCGACAAGACGAAGAACACCGCGCGCACGACGTCACTCGACGGCAAGCGTTCGTGGGAAGTTCCGCTCGCCCCATTTCTCGGATGTCTCGGCGTCTCACCGGGTCAGGAAGTGCGATCGACCGTCGTTCCCGATTCGTTCGGCGGCAACATGGATTGTCCCGAGGTGCGTGCGGGAAACACGGTGTACCTCGGCGTGCGGGTGCCGGGTGCGTTGCTGTCATTCGGCGACGGTCATTACGCGATGGGTGAGGGCGAGATCATCGGCACCGCGATCGAAGGAGCGATGAACGTCGAGCTCACAGTCGATCTGATCAAGGGTCGCGAGACGGCGTGGCCGCGGATCGAGAACAGCGAATGGATGATGGTCGTCGGCGCCGGGCGTCCACTCGAAGACGCTGCGCGCATCGCGTTCAAGGAGATGGTGCGCTGGGTTCAAAACGTCAGCGGATTGTCGGAGATGGACGCGTACGAATTCGTGTCGCAGAACGCGAAGGCGCCGGTGGTCGAGATGGTCGATCCCGAGTACACCGTCATGGTGAAAATCGAGAAGAAGCGTCTGCCGAAATGACGGAGCACGCTCGGCCGTGGCTCGCGCGCGACGACTGGCGCGAAGGCGTCGTGCACTCCGGGGATTCGACATTCACATTCGAACGTGTCCCATTCCTGCTCGGCGACAAACTCGGCGGGACGCTCCGCGTGCGTCACGCAGTACTCGGCGACGACTCATCGGTCATGCTCGGCTGCTTCCCCGGGACACACGACAACGACAGTGCGCTGCATTGGCGCACCATTCATCCGATTCCGCCGGAGCTGGTCCGCGATGAAGCTGAAGTGACGGAGATCGCTGTCGAGTTCACTCTGCCCGCCGATCGATCGCCGACGCGGCTCGGCCTGATCTCATTCACGTGGGAACTCTCGGTGCTGAAGGGATTCCCGAACGGCGTGCGGATCGTCGTCTTCCAGGTCCCCGTTTTCGGACCCGAGGCGAAGGCATTCGCTCAGGACACGACAGTCGCTCGCGACAGGAAGAGACAGTTGCGCAAAGTGCTATCCGTGTTCGACGAATGAATTACTTGCGATAGCCGGGACCACGAACTACTCGTCCGGGCGTCGCGCCGGTGTGCTCGCCGTCGCGCAATACCTGCACGCCGTTGACGAACACGTCGGCGACTCCTGTCGCGAACTGATGTGGCTTCTCATACGTCGCGTGATCCTGAATCGTCGACGGATCGAATACGACGACATCCGCGAAATATCCGGGCGCGAGAAGTCCACGCCGATCGAGTTTCAGGTTCGTCGCGGGAAGCGACGTCAACTTGCGCACAGCGTCCTGCAACGTGACGGCGTGTTCGTCGCGAACATACTTTGCGAACACGCGCGCGAAGTTGCCATACGTTCGAGGATGAACATTCGATGTCAGAAAGACGCCTTCCGGTGCCTGCGACGCGGCATCCGACCCGAACGATACCCACGGCAACGCCACTTCCTTCCGCACGTTGTCCTCGGACATCACGAAGTAGACAGTGTCGACTCGGCTCTCGTCTTCGACGACGAGCTCCATCGCCGTCTCTTCAGGTGATTTGCCGCGCATGCGGGCAACTTCCGCGAGCGTTTTTCCCGTGAGCGGTTTCAGCGCGTCGTTGCGAAATCCGGTCAGCAGAACGCGATCCGCAGATCCGGCGAGCAGGTAGAGATTCTCCCAGGCATCGGTCGGCGTCGAGATCTCGCGCACGAGGCGATCATGAAGCGCGGGGTCCTGCAAACGTTCGCGCCACTTGTCGAAGCCGCCTTCCTGCACCCACGGCGGCATCATCGCGTCGAGACCGGTTGCGCCCGCGGTGTACGTGTACATGTTCGCGCTGATGCGAAGTCCACTGGCTCGCGCGTCGTCGACCCGGCGGATGACGTTGTCGATCTTCGACCAGTTCCGTTCGCCCGCGGCCTTGAGGTGATAGATCTCGGCCGGCACATGCGCCTCGCGCGCGATCGTAATCAGTTCATCGACCGCTTCCTCGAGGCGGTTCCCTTCGCTGCGCATGTGCGAGATGTACATGCCGTTGAATTCGCCGGCCGCTTTGCACAATTCGATGAGCTCGGGCGTCTTCGCGTAAAACGCCGGCGCGTAGATCAGTGCCGATCCGACGCCGAGTGCGCCCTCGCGCATCGCCTGTCGAACGAGGTCCTTCATGCGCGCGAGCTCTTCGGGCGTCGGTGGCCGGTCCGCGAATCCGATTTCGTGGACGCGTACCGTCGTTGCGCCGACGAACGACGCGATGTTCGTCGATACGCCGCGGCGCGCGAGCCAGTCGAGGTATTCGCCGAGGGTGGTCCAGTCG
>DASVHS010000440.1:0-2743 GCA_036382495.1 Thermoanaerobaculia bacterium
TCAACGCGATCGCATCAACAACGTCGAGGCGGTCACGATCACGGCGCCGGTCAGCGGGACGTATACGTTCTCCGTCGATGCGACGACGATCGGCAGCGGTCCACGCCAGGGTTACGCGCTCGTGATCACCGGCGACTTCGCCAGCGTTCCGCAGGAAACCGGCAAGCGTCGCGCGGCGCGCCACTGACCGCTGCTATCATCGCGCGCCATGTTGGCCCGTGAGTACCTTCGTGAACATGCCGACGAATATCGCGTCGCGCTGAAGAATCGCGGCGCGAGCGTCGACATCGAGCGCTTCCTGGAGCTGGACGCCGAGCGCCGCCGCACGATCGCACAGGTCGAAGCGCTGAAGAATCGGCGAAACGTCGCGTCGCAGGAAATCGCGCAGCTCAAAAAGAGCAAGCAGGATGCGTCATCGCAGATCGACGCGATGAAACGCGTCGGCGACGACATCAAACGCCTCGACGACCGGCTGGCCGCCGTCGAAGAGGAGCTGCGCAATCTCGAGTTGTACTTCCCGAACGTCCCGCATCCGTCGGTTCCGGTCGGCGCCGACGAATCTGCGAACCGCGTGGAACGCGTTTGGGGGAAGAAGCCGGAATTCTCGTTCGCGCCGAAGTCGCACTGGGACATCGGCGAAGCGCTCGGCATTCTCGATTTCGATCGCGCCGCGAAAATCACCGGCGCGCGATTCACCGTTCTCTTCGCCGCGGCCGCGAAACTGAATCGCGCGCTCATCAACTTCATGCTCGATCTGCACGCGGAGCAGGGATACATCGAAGTCCTGCCGCCGTTCCTCGTCAACGCCGATTCGCTGCGCGGTACCGGACAGCTCCCGAAGTTCGAAGACGATCTGTTCAAGACCACCGGCGAGAAGCCGTACTACCTCGTGCCGACAGCCGAGGTGCCGGTGACGAATCTTCATCGTGACGAATTTCTCGATGCTGCGAATCTGACGCTGTCTTACACCGCATACACGCCCTGTTTTCGCGCTGAAGCGGGAGCGGCCGGCCGCGACACGCGCGGTCTGATTCGCCAGCATCAGTTCGAAAAAGTCGAGCTCGTGAAGTTCGCAATGCCCGAGCGTTCATGGGACGACCTCGAGAAACTCACGCGCGACGCCGAGGCGGTGCTGCAGGAACTGAATCTTCACTATCGCGTGGTGACGTTATCGACAGGCGACATGGGCCCGAGCTCGGCGAAGACGTACGACCTCGAAGTGTGGCTTCCGGGCCAGGACACGTTCCGCGAGATTTCATCCTGCTCGAACTTTCTCGACTATCAGGCGCGCCGCGCGAACATCCGTTACCGGACCGCGGACAAGAAAACCGGCTTCGTCCACACACTCAACGGCTCAGGCCTCGCCCTCGGCCGCACGCTCGTGGCGATCCTCGAAAACTGCCAGCAGGCGGACGGCTCAGTCATCGTTCCGCAGGTACTCCGGAAATATATGGGCGGGACCGAGCGGATCACGGCTTCTTCGGCGGCTCGATGAGGATTTCGTACCGCAAGTCGGTGGCTCCAACGCGTACCTGATCGCGATTGCGCAGCGTCGCCTGGAAAACGCGCCCGCCATTGATCCAGATCCCGTTTCGACTCTTCAGATCCTCGATCGCGTATCCCTCGGCCGTGCGGAAAATCCGCGCGTGATAGCCCGAGACGCCGAGGTCATTGATGTGGATCGTGTTGTCGCGCTGGCGGCCGACGGTGTATTCCGATTCGCTGAGTGCGATCACTTTGCCGGCCGTGTCGCCGTTGCCGACCGTGAACTGAGCAATGAACGGCTTGATCACATCACTCCACGACAGCCGCGCATCGGTCGAAACGAGAAGCTCGGTGTCGTCCTCGGTATCGAGAATCGTTGAGTCGGGATTGAACGATGCGACGCGCTGTTTGAGCGTGTCATCCGGGATAGCCGGCTTCTCGTCCGTCATCCGGTTCGTGTCGTCGGGTGAGGACTGCATCCGCATCGGCTCGATCAGCCGGTTCGCCTGTAATCCATAAATGATCCGGTAGACGTTGAGCGCGTCGTCCTCGGCTTCGGAGACGAGCTCGGTGAGCGTTCGCTGGCCGTTGACGAGGAACAGCACCTTCCACTCATCCGCGCTGAGCGTGATCTTGTCGTCCTTCGGTACCGACACGACGCGGAAGACGACGTGTTCGTCGGGCAGGAGCTGGACTGCTTTCTCCCATTCTTCGATTCGCCGCGCGCCTTCCATGATCAGGTTCGAGATGTCGACCGCGATCGTGACGGCGTAGTCGGGCATCTGCAGGTCCTCGCTGAATCGAAAGTCCCCTTCCGTCCAGACAAACGCGTCGTAGACGACTTCGGAGACCTGCACTTTCAGGAACTCGTGGACCTCTTCGTCGGTGAGGATGCCCTTTTGAATCGCGATCTGTCCGAAGCGGCCGCCGCTCCGTCGCATCGTCGAGTCGATCTCCTGCTGCTGATCTCGCGTGATTCGCTTTCGCTTGACGAGCAGTGCGCCAAGGCGGAATTTCTCCTGGTCGGATCCGGCGTAGACGAGAGAGCCGTTGCTGAACAGAACGTAGGAGTGGCGGCCGTAACCGGCCAGCATCAGCGTTCCGCTTTTCTTTGCGCCGCTGAGGAGCGTCAGCACGTCGGGAAGCTTGAACGACGCAAGGCTTCCCTGCAGAACGACTTCAGTCATGACGTAACAATCAATTGTATTCCTGCTAAAGCGTGCGCATCACGGCGTAGAGCGAAACGACCGAGATCGCG
>DASVHS010000441.1:0-5892 GCA_036382495.1 Thermoanaerobaculia bacterium
CTGGCGCGCGTGTTCGGGAGTCTCGATCCGCTTGTCGACGAGATGCCCGGCCACCTGCCGTTCGTCTATCAGAGGATGCGCGACGGAAAGTGGCTGCAGTCGTACAGCGAGCCGGAAGGCATCGCGACGGCGCTGCGCAATCTCTCGCGGCGTTTTTCACGCGCGCCGCGGCTGGAGAGCTCGGTTCATCTGCTTCGCGACCGCCGCGACGACTTCCAGCTGCACTTCCGCGCGTTTTTCCCCGAGGCAATCGTGTTCGTAAAAGGGATACGATCGCGGCGATGAAGAGCATTCAGGAAACGTACGCGCCCGGGAACCGCTGCTTCGGCTGCGGTCCGTCGAACGACAAGGGACTGCGCATCCGCAGCTTCGAGGACGGCGACGATCTCATTTGCGAGTGGCGTCCGCAACCGCATCACCTCGCGTTTGAAAATGTATTGAACGGCGGGATCTGCGGCGCATTGCTCGACTGTCACAGCAACTGGACCGCGGCGATGCACCTGATGAAGAAGACCGGCGTGTCGCATCCGCCGTACACGGTCACGGCCGACTTTCACGTGCATCTGAAGCGGCCGACGCCGATGGACGTCCCGCTGCATCTCCGCGGTCACGTTGTCGAGTCAACCGACGACCGCGCCGTCGTCGAGGCCACGCTCGAAGCCAATGGGAAGATCACGGCGACATGCCGCGGAACGTTCGTCGCGGTGAAGGAAGGGCACCCGGCGTTCAACCGGTGGTAGTCGTCATTCCGAGCCGCGAAGACGGCGAGGAATCTGGGCGGTGGGGCGTTTTTTTCCCCGCCCAGATTCCTCGCGCTCTTCGGCGCTCGGAATGACTACTGCGACTTTCTGTCGCGCCAGTCCTGCGATGCCGGTACGAGGCGAACGAGCACTACGTTCGGCTTGAGCTCGAACATCGAGCCGCTGGCGGCGTCGACGGCGAGGCTCGGGACGAGGAGCACCGTGCCGAGCACCGCAACATCGCTCAGACTCGTGGAGGTGTCGAGGATCACGTCGGCAGTCGTTCCGTACGCGTTCATGCTGCGCGACGTGTGGCGGTCGAGCCGGATCGTCTCGACTTCGTAGTACGGCTTGCGGAACTCGAGTCTGCATTGCGTCGAGCGCCGGCTGACCCAGGCCACAGCGGGCGTCGTGACGGCCTTCGTCGCCATCGCTCCGCACTTTGTCAGCGTGACGGACGCGCCTTGCGGCTCGCTGTCGATGCGGATTCGCTGCATCGGTCCATTCGACGCGGTCGCGCAACCAATCAGTCCGAGAGCGCCCAGTAACAGTAGTTTTCTCATCCGTTCGCCTGCAGTTCGAAAAGGATCTCGTCGATCGCGTCGGCCGCTTTCTCCAGCGGCAGTACGCAAGTCCCCGCGCCGCGATGACCGCCGCCGCCGAAGCGCGACATCAACTCTCCGACCGACGTCTTGCATGTTCGATTGAAAATGCTGTGACCAACCGCCGCGATCACGCTGTTGTGTGATGGACCCCAGTGTACGCGCAGCGAAACGTTGGAGTCGGGAAACAATGTGTAAATCAGGAAGCGGTTGCCCGCCGGCAGCCGCTCGATCTCGCGCAGGTCGGTGATCACGACGTTGTTCAGCTGGAAGCTGTTCCGCTTGAGAAGATTCGAGAACTCCGACTGCTCGCGGCGCAGCCGGTCGACGCGTTCCTTCACCTCCGGCTGCTTCATGATCTCTTCGATCGGCGTGGTCTTCAGCATCTCGACGAGCTTCATGAAGTACGACTCGAACGATCCCAGGCCGGTGCGGCTGTCGATCGTGAAGCCGAGGAGGATGTAGTCGCGGGGGTTGTTGACGTCGTCGGGGGTGAGTTGCGCCGCATCGACTCGATCGGTGTCATCGACGAGCGACGCCAGCCGCTCGAGACCGGCATCGTTCGGATACTTCTCCGTGTAGTACTCGTACACGAGGCGGGCGGCGGACGGCGCGACGCGATAACGTCCTTCGAACTTCGCCGGCGGCTTCTCGTTGCTCGCCGTCAGCAGATGATGGTCGAACCACATCCCGGCGTTCGGATGGTAGGGAACGTTCACGAGGATATCGTCGGAACGGATCTCGACCTTCTTGTCCGTAATGTCCTGAGGATGAATGAGAACGATCTTGTCGATCGGCTCCTTCATCGTGATGATGGCCGCGCTGGTCAGACCATCGAGGTCCCCGCGCGTGACGAGACGCATTGGTGACTTAGCTCCAGCAGATTTTTACCACATCTCGACGGTCCACTACACTGAACGCGTTCAAATGCCTGAAACCAACGCCGAGCGAAACCGCCTCGGTGGCCCGTCCCATGACGTGGCTCACTGGCGTCGATGGGGTCCTTACCTCGCCGATCGCGCCTGGGGCACTGTGCGCGAGGACTACAGCGCCGACAGCGATCCGTGGCGCTACTTCCCTCACGACCTGGCCCGGTCGAAGGCGTACCGGTGGGGCGAGGACGGCATCGCCGGCTTCTGCGACCGCTATCAGATCCTCTGCTGGTCGCTCGCACTCTGGAACGAACGCGATCCGATTCTGAAGGAACGCTATTTCGGGCTCGTGCCGACCGAGGGCAACCACGGCGAGGACGTCAAGGAGTGCTACTTCTATGTCGACGCTCTGCCGAGTCATGCGTATCAGCGGATGCTCTACAAATATCCGCAGGCCGCGTATCCATATTCACGTCTGATCGAGGAGAACAAGAAGCGCGGTCACGGCGACCCGGAGTTCGAGCTCATCGACACCGGGATCTTCGACGAGAGCCGCTACTTCGACGTCGAGATCGAGATCGCGAAGGACGGACCGGATGCCATGGTCTTCCGCGTCACCGCGCACAATCGCGGCCCGGATCGCGCGCCGATCCATCTCATTCCCCAACTGTGGTTCCGCAACACGTGGTCGTGGCGCGGCGCGACGACGAAGCCTGTGATTCGCAACGACAACGGCTCGCTGTTCGCCGACGATTGCGGTGCGCCGCCGCTCGACGGCCTGCTGCACGACACGCGCGTCGGTCCGCACGTCCTCGAGTTGCCCGAAGGCGTCGAGTTGCTGTTCACCGAAAACGAAGATGGGCTGAAGGACGCGTTCCATCGCCGCATCATTCACGGAGACTCGAGCGGACTCCGGCAAAACGGGACGAAAGCGTGCGGCTGGATGCGATACGACGTCGCGCCGGGCGAAGCCGCGGTGATGACGATGCGACTCCTGCCGGATTCGGCCCGCACACACACAGAAGCAGAAGACGTTATCGCGCTGCGAAGAAAAGAAGCGGACGATTTCTACGCGTCCATCCACCCCCCGCACGCCACGGACGAAGAGAAAAACGTCCAACGCCAGGCCTTCGCCGGGATGTTGTGGAGCAAGCAGAGTTACCTGTTCGACGTCGACGTCTGGCTCGATGGCGACGATCTGAAGAACCCGCCGCCGGAATCTCGGCAACACGCGCGCAATCATCGCTGGCGTCATCTCAACTCCATGCGCATCCTGTCGATGCCGGATAAGTGGGAGTACCCATGGTTCGCGGCATGGGACCTCGCGTTCCACGCGGTCGTACTCGCGCTCATCGATCCGCACTACGCGAAAGAGCAGCTGTGGCTGATGCTGTTCGAACAGTTCCAGCATCCGAACGGACAGATCCCCGCGTACGAATGGGAGTTCTCCGACCTCAATCCGCCCGTGCAGGCGTGGGCGGTGTGGCGCGTTTACAACATGGACCGCATCCGCAGCGGCACGGGCGACCTCGAATTCCTCGAGCGCTGCTTTCACAAACTGCTGCTGAACTTCACGTGGTGGGTGAACAAAGTCGACCGCGAAGGCAACAACGTCTTCGAAGGTGGATTCCTCGGCCTCGACAACATCGCGCTGTTCGATCGCAGCCAGGTGCCGCCCGGCGCGACGCTCGAGCAGAGCGATGCCACCGGCTGGATGGGCATGTACTCGCTCGTCATGATGCGCATGGCGCTGGAGCTGGCGAAGAACGATGCCGTCTACGAAGGGCTGGCCACGAAATTCTTCGAGCACTACGTCTACATCGGCGCAGCCATGAAGATGGTCCGCGGCGATCGCACGCTATGGGATGAAGAAGACGGATTCTTCTACGACATCCTGCGCTTCTCCGATGGATCGAGCGTTCCGGTCCGCGTGCGCTCGCTCGTCGGACTGATTCCGCTGTACGCGATCGAGCGCCTCGAGAAGCAGTGGATCGAGCCCTTCCCCGTCTTTCGCGAGAACATGAACTGGTTCATCAAGCACCGCGCCGAGATCGTCGAGCGTTGCGTGACGACCGTGCACGACAACGGCGACTTCACGCACGTGCTCGCCGTCGTCGATCAGAACCAGCTGCAGCATCTGCTCAGCCGCGTCGTCGATCCGAATGAATTTCTGTCGCCGTTCGGCATGCGCAGCATGAGCAAGTTCCACGAGAAGCACCCGTTCACGTTCGGCGGCGCGTCCGTCGGATATGAGCCGGCCGAGTCGCGCACGTGGCTCAAAGGCGGGAACAGCAACTGGCGCGGGCCTGTGTGGTTCCCGACGACGTTCCTCATGATCGAGTCGCTGCGCAAGCTCGAGCGGGCGTTCGGCGGAAACGTCCGCGTCGAGGTGACCGAGGAGGAGCAGCAGGATGCGCATGTGGATCCGGAGATTCTGGATGCGCGGATGACCGAAGGCATCGCCGCCGGCGCGCGGGCTCGCGGCATGACGATGGGTCCGACGACCGCACCGGCGTCGAAGACGATCACGCTGACGGGACTGGCCGCGCGACTCGCCGATCGTCTCATCCACATTTTCCTGCCCGACGCTAACGGTTATCGCCCAGTTCACGGCACGCGCGGCACGCGCACGGCCGAGCTGTTCGCGCGCGACCCGCACTGGAAGGACCTCCTCCTCTTCTACGAATACTTCAACGCCGAAACCGGCGAAGGCCTCGGCGCCTCGCACCAGACCGGATGGACAGGCCTGGTGGCGAATGTAATCGACGAGTGGCGGAGGTAATTGATGTCATCCCGAGCGTGAGCGAGGGACCTGCGCGGTGGGAGGCCGGCCTCCCTTCCCCGGGTCCCTCGCTCACGCTCGGGATGACATGGAGAGCAATGATCGTCACACGAACCGCTGTCAACGCGTTCACCGCGGAGTTCGAAAGCGAGCAGGAGTTGCTCGATGAGCAGCGGACCAATCTCTCTGTCGGCGGTCTTCGACTTCCGACTGGGGAGAAAGTCGCGGCGCATACCGTTCTGACCGTGACTCTGCGCGGTCCGTGGGGCTCGGATGCCGCAGTGAAGGCGACGGTCGTCGCGCAGCTTCCCGACGGAATCGCGCTTGTCATCGACGGCGACACAACCGCCGTCGTCGAGCGATTGCTGACGAAGCCGCCGGAGACGGACGAGAAGACGTCATGGGACCGCGTCCGCCAACGCTCGCAAATGGAGAAAATCCTGCTTGCGAGCCGAGCGGACCGCACGGAGCGGGCCGTGCTTGTTCAGGACAACGATCCGCGAGTCCTGCTCTCCGTTCTGCGGAACCCGCGGCTGACCGTCGACGAAGTGGTGCGCATCGCGAAGTCGACCTTCCTCAATTTTCAGATCGTGGACGTGATCACGAAAACAGGACAGTGGATGGCCAGTCTCGACGTGCGCCTCGCGCTCATTCACAACCCGAAAACGCCGCAGGCCTACGCGCTCAGAATTCTCCCGACTCTCCCCGAGTCCGAGGTGCGGGCGATCGCGAAGGCGGGAACGAATATGGCCCTCAAACAGGCTGCGCTTCGCCGGTTGCAGGGGAAGCCGTCATAGGCGCCCGATCAGTGTGCTGATCGCCGTTTCTACTCTCAGAATTCGCGGGCCGATCGTCACCGCGCGAAATCCGACTCTGATCAACGAGTCGATTTCCTC
>DASVHS010000442.1:0-2749 GCA_036382495.1 Thermoanaerobaculia bacterium
GTGATGACGTGCTCGATGCGAGAGCGCAGCTCCCCGTTCACCGTCCGCTCACTCGATTGCCGCGAAAGCTCCAGAGCTGCGATCGGGTGGAACAGGTTGTCCTCTTCCTCGTGCATGTGTGGAAGGAGCACGCCGGAGAGACCCACGATCGCGGCGCGGAGCGACAGCAGGTCTTCGTCCGGAGTGGCCGGCGGTGCACAGAGATCGAACAAGCCGAACGAGATCGCCGCCAGCTCGTCGCGAACCAATCGATGATGTTCGTCAGTGAGATGCTTGATGAGATCCGCGAGAGGCCTGTCGTTCCATAAATGCGTCCCTCCGGAAGGCGCCGCTAATCTCCTCACACCGGCGACGAGTACCTCGGGGTCGAGTCCCTCCGCGTACGCTGCGTCGGCCAGCGACAGAGCGCCCCCGCACGCATAGTCGATCCCCAGCGTCTCGAAGACCTGACGCGCGCCGGGAATCTCATCGGCGATCTTCGCAATCGAAGTACTCTCATCGACTTTCATGCACGACCTCCTGCCATCGCCGGTTCAGCCTCGGCGCGACGTTTGGCGGCGGCAACAGCTTGCCGCGGAACCACGAGCACCGGGCACGACGCGAATCGGATCAGGCGATCGGCAGTGCCGCCAATCACTGTCGCATTGCGGAACAACCTGTGCTGCGCACCCACGACAATCAAGTCCGCCCCGATATCCTCGGCACAGTCGAGGACGCGCTCCGCCGCCGCACCTCGCAGGACCAGCTCGCGATACTCGCCGTCACCACCCAGCTCCGCTGCGATCCATCGCCGGATGCGTCCATCTGCCTCGGCATCGGTGATCTCGCCGGGCTCAATGACGTGGACGATCACAAGCTTGGCGCTGAGGACATGTGCCAGCCGAGCAGCGGCGAGCATCGAGTCACGCGCCACATCGGTGAAGTTGACCGGGCACAGAATCTTCCGGATGGTCGCCGGTCTCTCACTGACTGAGTCTCCGCCGGCGACAGTGAGGACGGGACACTGGCTGCCGTACAGCACACCATCGCTGGTCGAGCCGAGGAGGACACGCTGGAGACCGCCATGCCGATGTGTGCCGACGACGATCAGATCAGCGCCATACTCTTTCGCCGACTCGAGAATCGCCGGAGCGGGCTGACCGGTCGTGATCCGAACCTCATACGGCTGCGCACCGATCACGGACGACACGTACTGAACGACCTCGTTGCGAAGCCGCGATTCGAGTTCCGGTTGCGGAGTGATGTAGATCGACGGCCCGACCACTTCGACGGGATATGCGATCGGGTCGCTGTACAGGATCGTGAGGTTCGCTTTGAAGCGTTCCGCCAGGAAACGTGCGTAACGAAGCGCGGGAACGCCCGAGGCGCTCAGATCGGTTGGGGCGAGGATGCGGTGGACTTCGAACGGATGAGTCATGTTGGACTCCTTCACTCAGCGCCGGCTGAGATCAGCTCTCTGAACTCCTGCGGCATCTGCGTTTCGAGTTTGCGGGCGGCGCCAGGTGTAATGGCCTCGACGAGTGTCTCCAGCACGCAGTGGGCATGAAAAGCGGCTTTGTCGATATCCATGTCTTCACGCCGTGCAACGCGGCCATAGAAGCCGGCGAGATCGAGGTGCTCGAAATGTCCTCCCCGAAGATGACGCCCGATCTCCGGCGGGAGTTGCGCCGCGATGTGCGCCGCCACCTCCGGCTGCAAACGCTCGCGCAGAGTCTCGAGTGTCGCGCGGATGATGGTCTCGGCAGCTCCGCGGGAGGGCAAATGCGCGCGATGCTGTACGTGGCCGACGAATTCATCGTGGTTCATAAAAGCCTCCTGACGTTGTCAAAGACCCGTCCCCATGGAACATCATCGTGCCCGTGCCCGAACGTGTTCAGTGACCGGCAACCGCCGCGATGCTGCGGATGATCACCTCGAAGCGCTCCGTACGACACGCCCGCGGCGATCTCCCCGCCTGAAGCGACGTTTAGAGTGCGAGCGCTTCTTCCGCAGGGATCTTTTCGGCGGGCGCGACGGCCTTGCGCGTGATTGTCAGAATCGGCACGGGCGAGAATCGCAGCAGCCGCTCGGCGGTCGTGCCGAGGACGCTTTCGGTGCGGAGCCGCTTCACCTGCGCTCCCATGACCAGCAGATCGGCGCCGACGTCTTCGACGCAGTCGAGGACGCGCTCGGCCGGACCTCCGCGCAGAACGAGCTCGCGGAACGAACACGGCGAGCGCCGCTCGTGCGGCAGCCATTTCCGGAACTGGCTGTGGACGAATTCACTGTCCGCGTCGCCATCTTCCTGGACATGGACCAGCACCAGCTCCGACTCGAAGTTGCTCGCGATTCTGCATGCGTACTGCACCGCGTCGCGTGCTGCTTCCGTGAAGTTCACCGGACAGACGACACGCCCGATCCGATCGTCGGGCATCCGCCCGTCATAGTGCGCAGGCAGCACGAGAACCGGCTGTGACGCCGCGCGGACGACACCGTCGGCCACGGATCCCGCCAGTGCGCGCCGCCAGCCGCGACGGCCATGCGTTCCCATGATGATCAGGTCCGCACTCCGCTCTTTCGCGGTCTGGACGATCGATGTGACGGGATGCCCGGCAACGATCAGCGTCGACGGTGTGACGCCGGTCAGATATTCCGCGGCGAATGCGCGCAGCGCAGCCTCGTCTCGCTCCCTTTCCCGAGCAGGGTCGGCGTTGTACTCGATCCAGGCCGGATCGAAATTTCCGAACAGCGCTGCCAGCTCGTTGGCGTA
>DASVHS010000443.1:0-2043 GCA_036382495.1 Thermoanaerobaculia bacterium
CGCACGCGAGGACTTCGTCGGCTCGATGGGCGCGCACGAAGCGAATGGCGGCACCGCATTCTCGAACGGCTTCCTCTACATCAGCAGCGAAGCGGGACTGGAGATCTTCGACCTGCGCAACGTTCGCGCGGGCGGCAGCGCCCCGGTACTCGTATCGCGCACGGCCGGATTGCACTACCGCCGGCTCGCGGTCAACGGCACGACGCTCGCCGCACTCTATCCGTCGACCGATCTGCCTTGCTATCCGACCGGCGCGTCGTTCTGCTTCAACACGGTCGATCTCTTCGACGTCACCAATCGCGCCGCGCCGCAGATGGTGGGCCGGATTTCTTCTTCTGTGATCGTACGCCAGCTGCTCGGGTTCAACGACATCGCGTTCAACCAGGGCTTCCTGTTCGTGACCGCCGAAGGTGGAACCCTCGGCTTCAACGTCAGCAACCCCGCCGCTCCGGCCAGCCTTGGCCAGTTGGGCGTGCCGGGTAAATTCCTCGCCAGCAACGGGTCTTCTCTGCTCGCGGTCGGAAACCCCGGATCGATCGATCTCTACACGATCGGACTGAACGGATCGCTCGCGCACTTCACGCAGTACACGTTACCGACCGAGACGATCCAGCACGCGAACCCGATCATGTTCCACCCGCAGGCGTTTATCGACGATCAGAACGGCCGCATGGTCACGATGGTCGACGAGCTCGACCCGCAGTCGCTCCTGCCGGCCCGAACGTTCGCGATCGACGTATTCGACTTCACGGTGCCTCTCTACGAAGGCTCCGACCAGCGCATTTACGAGAACATCTCGTACACGATGCCCGATGAAGTGAAGTACAACCCGGTCGCGGTCGGACCGTTCGTCTATGTCGTCGGATCAATGAGCGGACTTCAGACGTACGGCGCCTGCGGCGTCGTGGCCGGCCGCATCGAATGGGACGGTACGACATCGCTCAATTGCGGCGGCGCCGAGATCCGCGGATGGGTCACCGGCGACCAGAAGATCGCGAACGTCGAGCTTTTCCTCGACAGCGGATCGCTCGGAACTTCTGAAGTCAACGGAGTTGCGCGCACCGACATCTCTTCGAACACGCCGGTTTACACGTTTCGGGTGACTGTGAATCTCGACAACACGACTCGCGGTATGCACGTCCTCCGCGCGATCGGAACCGATGCCTTTGGCAACCGGAAACAGTTCGCAAGTCAGGCGGTGTTCTTCAACGGACCGGGCTCAAACTGCTCGAACCGCCGCAGATCCGCCGCCCACTAACCGCGTCAGACCATTTCTTCGATGATCCGAACCGCCGCCTCGCGGCGGTTCTTTTTTTCTGTGATCGGCCTGCCGATGACCACGTAGTCCGCTCCCGCCGCAATCGCTTCCCGCGGCGTCAGCGTGCGCGCCTGATCGCCGCGGTCGGATCCGGCCGGACGCACACCCGGCGCGACGATCGTCAGCGCTTCGCCGCAGACCTCACGGATCGCGCGAATCTCCAGCGGCGACGCGACCACCCCGCGAAGACCCGACTGCTGAGCGAGACGCGCGAGACGCGGCACGACCGACATCACGTCGCCTGCGAAGCCGACTTCGCGGATCGCTTCATCGTCAAGACTCGTCAAAACGGTGACGCCCAGGACGAGGAGCTTTTCGGAGACCGCGGCGCGGAGCATCCGACCACCGCCGGAAGCGTGCACGGTCACCATCGTCACGCCGAGCTTCTCGACTTCGCGGATTGCTTGCTGCACGGTGTTCGGAATGTCGTGCAACTTCAGGTCGAGGAAGATCTTGACTCCGCGTCCTACGACTTCGCGGACGAGTGACGGTCCGTTCGCGACAAACGCCTGCAGTCCGATCTTGAGCACGCCGGCGATGCCGCTCATCTCGTCGGCCAGTGCGAGAATCTCATCGCGCGAGGAGAGATCGGCGGCGACGATGAGCCGGTCGCTTGCTTGCATTTGGTGATGATAGATGCCGGGAACGGATAAGTGGACTGTCGCGCGCGTGCTGGACGAGATTGCGCAGTACGTCGCGCTCTCGGATCCGAACCGCTTCAAGTC
>DASVHS010000444.1:0-3642 GCA_036382495.1 Thermoanaerobaculia bacterium
AGATCGAGTTCGTGAGCGCGAAGAAAGGGCGGCTGGCGTTCTTTCCGGCGTGGGAGCACGCCGACCGCGACCTCCGTCACTTCGCTCCGCTGGACGTGCCGATCGGGACGATGGAAGAGCCGTTCGATGACGCCGACGACAACTGGCGCATCATCATCTTCGAGCATCGCGGATTCGTGTACGTTCTCGAGGCGAGCGATCCGAACGCGAAGGATTTCCCGCGCTACTTCCGCGTACCGCGCGACCGATATCTCGCCGCGTGGGCGATGCTGATCGATATTTTCAATCCGATCAACCCGCTGGACGACGCGTGACGTGGTGACGGGCTTCTGTGTGGGTGCCGGCTTCAGCCGGCACCCACACAGAAGCAAATCCTATCGCTTGAAAATGTTCCCATCCTTCATCACGAACACCACATTCTTCAGGATGCTGATGTCGTGGATCGGGTCGCCGTTCACGGCGATGACGTCGGCATAGGCGCCGGGCGCGATCACACCGGCATCGCCGGTCATGTCGAGCATGTCCGCGGCTTTCGACGTCGCGGACTGGATCGCGTCCATCGGTGACATGCCGAGCCGCGTCATGTCAACAAACTCCTGCGCGATCGGATCCGTCCACGGAAATCCGCCGACGTCGGTGCCGAACACGATCTTCACACCGGCGCGCATCGCTTTCTGAAACGACGGACCGTGCAGCGCGACGCGCTTCGCATCACGTTTGCCGGCGGGCGTGGCCGGGTCGGCGTTGTCGGTCGTGTAGACGTGCAGCGTCGGCACGTACCACGTTCCCTGCTTCACCATCTGCGCGACGTCCCCGTCGGTCAGCTCGAGGCCGTGCTCGATCGAGTCGCATCCGCCGTCGAGCGCGCGGCGCAGACCTTCACCGTTGTACGCATGACAGGCCACCTTGCGTTTCCAACCGTGCGTTTCGTCGACGATCGCGCGCAGCTCGTCGACAGTCAACGTCGGCTGCGACACGAGATTGCCGTTTTTGTCGAGCCACGAGCGATGCGTCATGTAGACCTTGATCCAGTCGGCGCCGTTGTCGAGCTGCTCGCGCGCCGCTTTCCGCGCTTCGATCGGACCATCGACGATCTGCACGCCTTTCGGGACCTGGATGTCGGCGTTGTAGCCCTCGAGCGGATAGCCGCCCGACGTCGAGATCGCTCGCGTCGACACGAGCATGCGCGGTCCGGGGATGCGCCCTTCGTCGATCGCCATCTTGATCCCGACGTCGCCGTACCCGGCCCCCTCGGTCTCCACGTCGCGGATCGTCGTGAAGCCCTGCTCGAGCGCTCGCCTCACCGCAACCGTCGCCCGCGCGGCGCGATACGCGAGCGGATACTTCAGCAACTGCACGTCATATCCGCCCTCAGCCGGATCCTCGCCCTGCAGAAAAATGTGCGTGTGCGAGTCGATCAGCCCCGGCAGCACGGTCATGTTCGAGAGGTCGATGACAGTCGCGCCGGCAGGAATCGCCGTCGACGTTCCGCCAACGCTCTCGATCCGGTTTCCGCGGATCACGATGACCTGATTCGTTCGCGGCTGAGCCGACTTGCCGTCGATGAGCGTGCCGGCCTTGATGACGGTAACGTTCTGCCCAAACGCAGAAAAAGCGATGAGTGAGCAGAGAAAAGTGACGTAAGCAACCCGCATCGCGGTCCTCCTGAGAGCTAAGAGCTGAGAGCTGAGAGCTAAGTACCTGATAGCTTATCGCGGTGGGCAGATTGCGCATCGTGCTCGTTGAGCCGCGCGAAGCCGGAAACGTCGGCGCCGCCGCGCGCGTCATGAAGAACTTCGGCTTCGACGATCTCGTGATCGTCGGCGAGCATCCGCAGCTATTGCCGGTGGCGGGATGGTGGGCGAGCGGCGCGGACGATCTACTCGAGCGCGCGAGATTCACGGCCACGCTCCAGGAAGCGCTCGCCGACGCCCACCTGACCGTCGCGACGACATCGATGCGCGGCCGCACGACGCCGGTCGACTTCATGCCGCCGCAGCTCGCATCGACTTTCGGAGCGCTCGCCGAAAATCAGGTCCTGGCGCTCGTATTCGGCCGCGAAGACAGCGGTCTCACGCGCGAGGAGGTCGTGCAATGTCAGCGCTCGGCGCTCATTCCAACGAACGAAAATTTTCCGACGATGAACCTCGCGCAGGCGGTCGGCGTGTTCTGCTTCACGTTGTCGACGATCCAGCGCGAGAGTGAGACGCGCGAGCTCGCACCCGCCGCGCTCATCGAACGGATGCACGAACGCCTGGAGTCGTTACTGCTGGAAGTCGGCTTCCTGCACGCGAACAATCCGGCAAGAATCTACGACGAAGTGCGCGCCGCGGTCGGCCGAGCGTCGCTCGACGAACGTGAAGTCACAATTCTGCTGGGATTGCTCCGCCAGATCGAATGGAAGCTGAGAGCTGAGAGCTAAGAGCTTTGTGTCTTATGCGAATCCGCCACACAGTCCCCGATAATCTCGATGAACTTGTCGAGATCGAACGGTTTCAGGATCGCGTTGCAGACAGCCGAGGCCGGGATCTTGTCGACGCCGCGTTTGCCGGCGGCAGTGAACACGACGATGTGGGGACGGTTCTGCGGATACTTTTCGCCGATCTTCTCGATGAACTCGTATCCATTCAGGCGCGGCATCATGAGATCGAGGAGGATGAGGTCGAACCCGCCATTCTGCTGCACCTTCTCCAGCCCCACCGCTCCATCCTCGGCCAGCTCGACATCGAACTTCATCCGGCGCAGAACGGCCTGCAGGAGGACACGGATGGCAAGGTCATCGTCGATGACCAGAATCCGCCGGCCTGTGCCGTCGATCTTTCCTACAGCCATCCCGCCCCCATGCGTAAGTTCTTCACTGCGAAACACATACCGAGCTGAAGTATTTCGAATACCGGCGAATCCGGGAAAAACTCTACTCTCTTGCCATGCCGCCGTCACTCTCTAACTCTGCTGGCAGTGCAACACTGCCGTTCCATTTCCGGCCCTGGGTGCGCCGGGCGGGAGCATCGATCGTCCTCGTGGCCGCGGCAATCACCGCCGCCGCCGTTTTTGCGATTGCCGTAAGGCCTTCGTTCCGATTTGGCTGGATCCGCGAGCCGTTTGTCTGGGTTTACGTCGGCACGCTCTGGCTCGGCGGCGCGAAGATCCTGGCCGGCACGTTCCGCCCCGTCGCCGAGGTGGGTGAGGAGGTGGTGGTGTTGCGGCCGCTGCATCAGTTTTTCCCGAAGCGCGTTCCCTGGTCCGCCATTCGCGGCACCGAGCAGCTCATCGGCGGCGATCGTCTCATCCTCTATTACGAGACCGCGAAGGGGATGCGTTTCGTTGCTTTGAACCTGAACCTCGTGAAAGGCCGTCGCGATTTTCTGGCGCTGCTCGACCGGCGGCTCGAAGCGATGGGGTTCGTGGAGAAGGTTGTGGAGCGTTCGCGATATCTTTCGAAATAGGGATGAGTGATGAAGAAATCAAAAGCGAATTCAGAATTCAGAATTCAGAATTCAGAATTGAGAAGTTACAACGGCATCTCGAATTCTCAATTCTCAATTCTGAATTCTGAATTCGCTTTTTCATCCCTTCAAATGGCAATGAGCACGAAGAGCCAGATCGACAAGTTACGAACACAGCTTGAGCACCATAACCGCC
>DASVHS010000445.1:0-11871 GCA_036382495.1 Thermoanaerobaculia bacterium
TGGCTACTACTTCTTCGACACGCAGAACGCGCAGAACCCGCAGGCCGGCGGGCCGGGCATCCTCACACCCGCGATTCAGATCAATGGCGGCGGCGCTTATTTGAGCAGCTTCGTCTACCTCAATGCCACGTTCTCGACGACAGGGCTGTCCGGTCCCAACGGTGAGTTCTGCCAGCCCGGCGAACCGTTCATGGACATCGGCTATCGCGCAGTCCAGGTCGGGACCGCACAGGAAGGCGACTTCAAGCGGGACGCGGCAGGCATGCCGATTGCCGAAAACGCGGTGAACAACCAGTGGGACTACCAGGATCTCCCGTGGAGCAACAGCGGGGCGAGCAACGGCGGCAGCCCGGGAACGAACGGCCAGTTCGACGTCTTTGTCGCGCCGCGCACCGTTCACGATCCGTCGGACACGGGAACCCCATCGTCCACCTACACGGGATTCTTTCCGGTGCCCTATAAACCTGGCTGCTTCCCCGGTAACAACAGCTGCGGTTCGTGCAACTGCTCGGAGCCGCATGAGCCGTACCTGAACATCAAATACGACGGCACGAGCACACTCGGCTTGACGATCGGCTGGCACAACCCGACGACGGCAGTCGCCACAATGCGCAAGCCGAAACGCACGATCGACCCGACGACGAGCCTGCCTCCGGGCGGCCGCACCGACACGATGGTCACTTGCAGTGCCGCATCGTCGCAGGCCGACTGCACGTCGAACGCGTATGACCTCGACGGCGCGCTCGTTCCGCTCGCACCGGCGACGGACGGCGTGCTCTACACCGAAGGCAACTTCGATTCAAAGGGCAACGCCGACTACTACGGCTCGGTCCTGGTCGGTGGCTCCGTCAATGCGGTCGGTACGCCGAATCTCTGGTACGACGAATCGCTCTCGCGCGGCATCCGCCTCAAAGGCTTCCCGCGCGTGATGGTCACATCGATCCAGACCGATCGATAGAATTCCTCGAGCGGAGGACAGGCAACGACCTGTTCTCCGCTCACTTGTCCGCGAGCGTCTTCCGCTCGAACTTCCTGAACTCGGCGAGATCGCGCGCGGCTTGTGCGCTCCGGGCATCACCCGCGTCCGCGTAGCACGCCGCGCGCTTTTCGAGAAAGATCTGTTGCCACGGAACGTGCGGCTCGTAGCTGTGCACCGCTTCGAGCACCTGCGGCGAGCAACCTCCGCCGGCGAGACGCTCGGCCACGAAAAGAAGCGCCGACTTGCGCTGCTCGTTGAACATCTCGATCGCAAAAGGATCGTGCAGTGCCGCGTACAGCGGCTGTCCGATTTGCGGAAAGACCTGCTGTTCGGCCATGTCCACAACCAGTCCGAGAGCGCGTCGCATGACCACAGGAACCGGCCACGGATTCCGCCGATACGCTTCGAGCGCACCCGCCAGTATCGTCACACCCTCGGGCCGGTTCTGCCGCCACCGCAATCGGGCCAGCATGATGTCCGCTTCGATCGGAAACTGCGGACGCAGCGCATTCACGTAGCGCATCGCGCTCTCATCGCCGCGTTCGGCGAGCACCTCGCCGTACGTGATCATCTCCAATGGCGTCTGCGGCGGAACTCTCTGGCCCTGCCAGATCAACCAGGAATCGGCGGAGGATCCCTCCATGTAGCGCAACTGCGCCGCTCCCCGGTTTCGCAAGTCGGGCGGAAGCAGATTATGGATGTCGATCGGAGCGTCGTGGGCGACGCCGATCGATAGCCGTTCGGCCTCGATGTTCGCTGCCGCCGGAACGGAGCGCACCGCCGGCGGCAGATCGTCGGCATGACCGCGCGCGAACGCTCGCAGCTCCGCGACCCCGAACGCATCGCCCTGGCCGAGCGTCCGTGCAAATGCGTACTCGATGATCGTCCGGTCGTCCGTGTTCACCCGGGCATCGGTGCCGAGGAGACGTGCGGTCGCGGTTCCGCAGACGTAGCGTGAGTAGACGCCAGCCGCGTCGTTCACGGCCCAGCCGTCGCGCGCGCCGCTTCGATACGGCTCCTGGCTCAACCTGCTGTCCACAACGTCCCAGCGATGCACGATCGGCTGCAGCGACGCCACCAGCAGAAGATCGCCGCCGGCGCTCTGCCACGTCTCGACTTCAGGAAAGACACCGGTGATCGTCGCGTAAATCGTGTGAATGGTCGGCGCGTCGACTTCGTAGGCCTGCAGAAACTGAACGAGCATGCCGTCGGAGCTCAGACGCGACGCGCACGCTTTGTAGAACTCGGTCGTAAAGAGATTCGCGATGCCGGCGCGATAAGGATTCGACGGCTCGGACGAGATGATGTCGAACTTGTCGCCCCGCGCCAGGAGGAATTCGCGTCCGTCGCCGATGACGACATGCGCCTTCGGATTGTGCAGCACGTCATGGTTGACCGGCGTGCACATCTCCGCGACATGAACGATCGCCGGCTCGATCTCGACCACGTCGACGCGCTCGATCGACGGCACAGCCGCCAGCCAGCCGGCGGTCGACCCCGTCCCCAGGCCGATGACCGCGGCACGTCGCGGATTTGGATGGAGCAGCGCGGGAAGAATCCCGCCCATGACCTGCGTCCCCGCATCAAAGCGCGCGTGCCCATCGCTCTTGCCGTTGACGATGAACGCGTACCCGTCCGAGTTCGCAACCGAAACGCTCGTCTCGATTCCGTCGACTTCCCACTTCGTCGTCCGCTGCCGCGTCCGCGCGAAATCGATCAGCCGGTTCCGTGTCGGCTTCACCATATCGGCCCGCCCGGCCCCGATCGGCGAATGCCGCCAGAACGCAGTCGGTCCTGTCGTGAATAGAAGCGCGATGGCCACGGCGATCGTCGCCGCCGACGTGAGCACCAGCCCAGACTGCCGCGCGATGAAGAGCGCGGCGACAACGATCAGCGCCAGCACCACGACGGACGCGCGCCACGTGCCGGGCGCCGTCAGCAGCGGCATCATCCCGAAACCGCCCGCGATCGATCCGGCAATTGCACCGCCCGTGTTCCACAAGTACGCCGTGCCGACATGGCGACCGACGTCCTCCCGTCCTTCGCCGAGGAGCGAGATGAGCAGCGGAAATTGAATGCCGGCGATGAACGACGCGGGAAACACGACGATCGCGGTGACGAGGCTCCAACCGATCACGTAGCCGGAGAAACCCATCGCGCCGAGCGGACGAAGAAGGAGCGCCGCGTACGCGAGCCGGTCGCCCAGCGCAAACGGAATCGCGATGAACAACGCCTCGAATGCGCACAGCAGCGCAAACGCGCCAACCGTCGCGCGCGTGCGCCGCACCAGCGCGTAAGCAAAGCTCCCCAACCCCACACCCGCCAGACCCGTCGCGAGAATCAGTCCGAACGTATAGGTCGTGCCGCCGAGCAGCGGCGTGAGCATGCGATACCAGACGAGCTCCATCAGAAAGAACGCCAAGCCGACGACGGCCGCCGCGGCATACACGAACCGCGGATCCGCCGCTGGAGCTACCGTGGCCCGGGGCTCGAGGACCGAGGGCTCATCGATCTCGATCTCATCCCCCATCCTCCGCGACTTGCCCAAAGGCCGGCGGATCGCATTCGAATACGCGAGCGCCGTCATGCCGACGAGCGAGTTCAGCAACGCCGCCGCGATCAGCGTCCGGAGGTTCCCGAACCGCTCGAGGAGATAGAACGTGGACACGAATGTCCCGACCACCGCCCCCATCGTGTTCGCTGCATACAGTATGGATACGCCGAGGCGGCCCGGGTCACCGGAGGACTCGACGGCGCGCGAGGCGGCCGGCAGAGTGCCGCCCATCAGGACCGTCGGCACGATCAGGACGAGGACCGAAAGGACGAGCCGGACGACGGTGGCGAAGAACGAGCCCATCGCGAACGACCCCCCCATCGATAGATAGAGGTGGCGAACGATCCACAGCAACACCGGGCTCAGCACGGCCGACAGCGCGACGCCGATCTCGAGGAACCCATACATCGACAACGGGTTGCGCGAAGCGTCGACGCGTTTGCCGATCACCAGGCCGCCCACGCCCAGCCCGCCCATGAAAATGGCCAGCACCGCGGCCGAGGCGAGCGTGGACGCGCCGAAAATCAGGCGGAACTGCCTGAGCCAGACCGTCTGATAGATGAGGGCACACGCACCGGAGCCGAAAAGCAGCAGGCTCACTCTCACCACGCGCGACTTCACGGGCAACAGGGTAACCGGAATCCTCGCGACATTGGCTGAGTTGTAGGTTTACCCGACCCGCGCTCGCAGCCGGATCTCAAGGAGAATCAGAACGTTTCGTCGTCTCGGCCGTCAGAAAGTCGAGGTCGGAACAAGCCCGCAGATGCCACAATTCATCGTCCGAGTCGGAACGCCGGAAGGCGAAGTCATGGAGCGCCACGTGAGCGCCATGACGGCCCGTGCCGCGCAGGAAGAAATGCGCCGGCTGGGCATGCACGTCTTCGACGCGAAGCGCGGCACGTTCACGCTCCGCGAGCTATTACCGACCCGTCGCAGGGTCACCACCGAGCGCTTCATGCTGTTCAATCAGGAACTGCTCGCGCTCGTCAAAGCCGGCCTCCCGATCATCCAGTCGTTCGACATCATGCTGGAGCGCCAGAAGAACCCGGTGTTCCGCGAAGTGCTTACCGAAATCCGCGACAAGATCAAATCGGGTGTCGCCCTCTCCGACGCGTTCGCGTCGTACGGCGATCTCTTTCCGCCGATCTACTCGACGTCGCTCCGCGCCGGCGAGCGCTCCGGTGATCTCGAAGGCGTCCTCCGCCGCTTTCTTCGCTACCAGAAGATGATCTTGAACCTGCGCAAGAAGGTGACCGGGGCGCTGATCTACCCGGTGATCCTCATCCTTCTGTCGAGCATGATGGTATTCATCATGCTGACCGTCGTCATCCCGAAGTTCACGGAGTTCTTCGCCGGGTTCGATGCGCAGCTGCCGGCATTCACGCGCATCATGATCGGGATCGCCATGTTCCTCAGGACGAACCTGTTTCTGGTGATCGGCGGAGTCGTCGCCGCGGCGTTTCTGTTTCGGCAGTGGGTGACGACGGCGGGCCGGTTGATCTGGGATCGCGTCAAGCTGCACATGCCGATCGTCGGCGGGATCTTTCACCGTTTCGCCGTGTTGCAGTTCACGCAGTCGCTCGGCACACTGCTGGGAGGCGGAACCCCGATGGTTCCCGCGCTCGAGATCGCTTCGCAATCGATCACGAACCAGGCAGTCTCATCCAAAGTCTTCGGGATCGTGCAGAACGTCCGCAACGGCGAGCCGCTGTGGCGCTCGCTCGAGACGACAGGCGTCATCGGCGACCTCGCCGTCGAAATGATCAAGGTCGGCGAATCGACCGGCGCGCTCACGGAAATGCTTACAAATGTGAGCGAGTTCTACGATGAAGAAATCGAAGCCAGGCTGGGACGGATGGTTGCGGCGATCGAGCCGCTGATCCTCGTATTCATGGGCCTGGTGATCGCCGTTCTGCTGTACGCGTTCTATCTCCCCCTTTTCCAGCTGTCCTCGGTGGGACAATCATGAAAATCAGAGGGCAGAGCGCAGAGGGCAGAGCGCAGATGGGGTTATTTTCTCCTGCGCTCCGCGCTCTGCCCTCTGCGCTCTGTTTTTAGAATATGGCTATTGACCAGAATCGGCTGTACAAAAACGCACCCGACACGTCGACCGAGACGGCGCGGGCGAAGCGTGTTGCCCAGGAATACGGCTTCCCGTTCGTCGACCTCGAGCATTTCCAGGTCGATCACGGTCTGTTCCAGACGATTCCTCTCGATCTGATGATCCGTTATCAGTTCCTGCCGGAGCGGCGGGAGAACGGACACATTGCGATCGTCGTCGGCGATCCCACCGACGTCCTCAAGCTCGACGAGCTCGAGCTTCTCCTCGGCGCGCCGCTGCGGATCAAAGTCGCTTCGCCGGCCGCGATCCGCGACAAGCTGCAGAAGTCCGAGTCGACGCAGCGCGTGCTCGACGAAGCGACGGAAGGCTTCCGTCTGCAACTCGTCGGCGAAGACGAGGACGGCGAAGAGACGCTGACGATCGACTCGATCACGCAGCAGGACTCGTCGCCGATCATCAAGCTCGTCGACTCGATCGTGTTCAACGCCATCCAGCGCCGTGCGTCGGACATTCACATCGAAACGCGCGACAACGAAGTGGTCGTCAAGTACCGCATCGACGGCGTGCTGTACGAAGCGCTCGACCCGATCGACAAGCGCCATCACTCGACGATCATCTCGCGTATCAAGGTCATGTCGGAGCTCGACATCGCCGAGAAGCGCGTCCCGCAGGACGGCCGCTTCAGGCTGCGTCTGACCGGCCGCTCGATCGACTTCCGCGTTTCCGTCATTCCGTCGGCGCACGGCGAAGACTGCGTCATCCGAATCCTCGACAAGGAGTCGATGAACTCGGAATTCAAGAACCTGCGCCTCGACGTCCTCGGCTTCGATGAAGAGATGCTCGTTAAGTTCCGCAAGTTCATCAAGGAGCCGTACGGGATGGTGCTCGTCACCGGTCCGACGGGCTCGGGCAAGACGACGACGCTCTACGCGGCGCTGTCGGAGATCCAGTCGTCGGAAGACAAGATCATCACGATCGAGGACCCCGTCGAATACCAGCTGCGCGGCATCACGCAGATCCCGGTCAACGAGAAGAAGGGACTGACGTTCGCGCGAGGTCTGCGCGCGATCCTGCGTCACGACCCCGACAAGATCATGGTCGGTGAGATCCGTGACGAAGAGACGGCGGCGATCGCCGTGCAGTCCGCGCTCACGGGCCACCTCGTCTTCACCACCGTTCACGCCAACAACGTCGTCGACGTCCTCGGCCGCTTTCTGAACATGAAGGTCGATCTCTACAACTTCGTGTCCGCGCTGAACTGCGTGCTCGCGCAGCGGCTCGTGCGCCGCATCTGCGACAACTGCCGGCACGAAGTCACATATCCGGACTCGTTCATCGTCGAGTCAGGACTCGATCCCGCGAAATACCGCGGCCAGACGTTCTTCGAAGGCGCGGGATGTCTCGAGTGCAACGGCACGGGCTTCCACGGCCGCGCGGCGATCTCCGAGCTGCTCGATCTCTCCGACGCGATCCGCGCGATGATCCTCGATCGCCGTCCGGCCGCCGAGATCAAGAAGGCAGCGGGCCAGGAAGGCATGATCTTTTTGCGGGAGTCGGCGCTGCGCAAGGTTCTGCAGGGGCACACGACGTTGAGGGAGATCAATAAGGTCACGTTCGTTGAGTAATACACAGAATTTCGAAGTTCGAAGTTCGAATGAAGAATTTAGAAGGCGAAGCGGCATTCTTAATTCTTAATTCGAAATTCGAACTTCGAAATTCAGATTTTCAAGATCACGAAACCCAATGTCGCGTACTTATCCCCCAGATGTCATCGTTCTCGATACCGACGGACTTCTTCACGCTCGCGTGCTGCGCGGCCGGAAGAATCCGCAGATCGAGACGGCGAAGGCTTATGCGTTGCGCGAGGGCATTTTCAACAAAGCCGTCGTGACGCCGGAGCTCGTCGATGAGGACGGGCTGGCGGACGTGTTGCGGCGCGTGAAGACCGACTCGGGCAAGCTGGAGCGCGCGTCGATTCTTTTGCCGGACGCGTGGTTCCGGATGAACCTGGTCGAGCTTCCGTCGATCTCCGATCGCCGTGATGAGGCGCTGCATGCGATCCGCTGGAGTCTCAAGCGCACATTGCCGATTCCGCCGGAGGCGCTGCGGATGAGCTGGGAAGTCCTCGGCAAGTCGGCGGCGGGACTGAAAGTGCTCGTCGTGAGCGCGGTCGAGAAGACGCTCGCCGCCGTGGAGCGTGTATTCACGGCCGCGGGAATCGAGATCGTGCTCGTCGAGCCGGTCGGACTCAATATCTGGAACGCAATTACTGTACGAGAACAGGCGACATCAAATGATCGTCTTTTCGTGTACGTTCGAGACGCGGACTTCACCACCGCGGTGTTTCGCGGGTCGCTGCCGGTGTTCATCCGTTCGCGCAACCTCTCCGGCGAGCGTTCGCTGCAGCAGGAGATCCGCCTGTCGGCGAACTACCTGCGCGAGACGCTGCAGACCGTCTCGCTGGAACGGGCCTACGTCGCCGGCAAGGACACCGGCGGCCAGGTGCAGGCGGCGCTCGCGTCCGAATTCTCCGCGCCGGTGGTACCGGTCGCGCTGCGCGACTTCGTCGATCAGCCGCCGGCTCATCTTCCCGACCTGGACGCGGAGCTGACGGCCTGCACGGGAGTGTTCACGGCGTGAAACCGATTCACCTGAACCTCGCCGCGAGACCGTATCGCGACTACCGGCCGATTTACGCCGTCGTCGTCGTCACGTCGATCCTCATCGCGTTTCTGGCGCTGAACAACCTCGACACGTACGTGCGCTACGTGCGCGACACGCGCACGACCCGCAACGAGATCGCCTCGATCCAGACGCAGATTCAGCAGGAGCACCGCCGCGCCGACAATGCCGCGCGGGAGATCGGGACGATGGATCTCATCTCGCTCTCGAAGGAAACGAAATTCGTGAACACTCAGCTCGCCGAGCGCGCGTTCTCCTGGAGCGAGCTGCTCGACCGCCTCGAGGCCGTCCTGCCGGGCGACGTTCGCGTCAATTCGGTCACGCCGCAATTTGCCGACAACGGACTCGTGCACCTCAGCCTCGCGCTCGAAGGGAAATCGGCGCAATCGCTCCTGAACACGATCAACCGTTTCCAGCGCGACCCCCATTTCTCGAATCCGTTCCCGACCAACCAGGAGACGACACCGAACGGCGTTCGATTCGGGCTCGGCGTGGATTACCGGCCGACCGTGGCGAGGGTGGTGGCGAAGTGATTCTTTCAGATCGCAGATCGCAGATGGCTGATCGCAGTGTCGCGGGTTTCCTGCGATCCGCGATCCGCGATCCGCGATCACACGAGAGGCGCGCATGATCTGGCGAGAGAAACGTCTCCTCCTGATCGTCCTGGCGGTCCTCCTCGCGGCGAACACGATCTTCTTCTTCACGTATCGCGTGCAGTACGAGAATCGTCTTCAATCGCTCGACGAACAGCGCGACACGGTGAAGGCGGAGCTCGACGCCGCGAAACACTCCCGCGTCGTCGCCGAGCAGCAGCTGGCCGGCTATCACAAAGTCGAGAAAGACATCCGCCAGATTTACGATGACGAATGGTCGACGCAGAACGAGCGCCTGTCGCCGTTCATCGGCGAAGTCATGCGACTGGCGACCGCCAGTCAGCTGGTGCCGCGGTCGTATGCGTTCGGGGGGAATCAGACGAAGGGGGTGGCGAAGACGGCGTCCGCGAACGCGATGGAAGTGAGCATCGGGTTCCCGGTCGAGGGGACGTATCAACAGATCCGCACCCTGATCAATCGCCTGGAAACCTCCGAACAGTTCATCATCATCGATCAGATCACCCTCGGCTCCGAGAACGGCGCTAAGTTGAACATGACCATCCGCGTGAAGACGCTCTTCCGCGGCACCGCGGCCGGGCCGCGGGCTTCAAATCAAGAGTTGTGATGGATTGGATGAGCTGGAAAACCTGGACAGCAGTCGGCGGCCTGATCATCGCGGTCTTCGCGATTTATCTATTCGCTGCACCGCAAGTGACACCGGTGTTGCAGCCGGTGCCGAAGGATCCCGTCGCGGCCGCCGAAGGTAACGATCGCGGAGCGGCGCCACGTCCGGGGACTCGTGCGATCACAGCAGCGGCGCGGACTCCCGGCGTCGATCCGGTTCACATCGAGTGGCTCGATGCGCAGAGCGGAAGCTACAGCAGCAAGCGAAACCTGTTCGCGTTTCCGCCCCCGCCGCCCCCGCCGCCCCCACCCGTCCCGAAACCGCCCCCCGACCGCGACAAGGACGGCATCCCCGACTTCCGCGACAACTGTCCCGACAAGTACAACCCCGATCAGGCCGATCTCGATCACAACGGCATCGGCGACGCGTGTCAGGCGGGGCAAATCATCATTCCGCCGCCGCCTCCCCCGCCGCCACCGGTTCCGCCCACGTTCAGCTACAAATACATCGGCACATTCGGCAGCAGCGCCAATCCGATCGCCACATTCAACGGAAACGGGCAGATCATCAACGTTCACGTCGGCGACGTGATCGATGGCAAGTTCGTGCTCCGCAGCATCGGCATCGAGTCCGTCGAAATCGGATTCGTCGGTTTCCCACCGGACCAGAAGCAACGCATCGCCCTCGGGCAGTGACATTCATCCGGCGTGATGCGTCACATGCGAGAGAGAGAAAGACATCAGGACCCATGATGAAAAACATGACACGGGCAGCGCTGGCGACGATCACGGCCGTGACGCTGCTTTCTTCGTGCGCGAGCTATAACGCTTACGAGCGCGCACGGACCGCCGAGACCACGAAGCAGTGGGACAAGGCGATCGAGCAGTACGAGAAGGCGCTGGCGATCGATCCCGACAACTCCCGCTATCGCCTGGCCCTCGAGCGGGCACGCCGCGAGTCGTCGCGCGAGCACTTCGAGAAGGGCAAGACCCTGTGCGGCAGCGTTTGCGCCGCGGAAGGTGGTCGCGCCGCGGTGACGACGTCCACCAGCAGCGAGCAGTTCCGTCTGTTGCAGCTCGCCGCCACCGAACTGCAGCTGACGATCAAGCTCGATCCCACGAACCAGTACGCGGCCGTCGAGTTCGGCAAAGTCGCCCAGTTCCTTCAGGACAGTGCGCGCGCTGCCAATGAAGGCACCTCCATCGACGACGTGAAGAAGCGCGCCGCGAAGAACAACGTGACCAAGGCCCAGCCGCCACAACTCAACCCGGCGTCGACAGAACCGATCTCGCTCTCCTTCCCGCGCGAGACTCCCGTCAAAGACATCTACCGCGCGCTGGGCAACGCGTTCGGAATCAACATCCTGTTCGACCAGGCCGTCAAGGACGACCGCGTCTCGATCGAGTTGCGCGATGTCACGGCGCAGCAGGCGCTCGAGCGCGTGATGCAGGCCGCGAATCACTTCTACAAGGTCCTCGACGCGAAGACGATCATCATCGTTCCCGACAACCCTCAGGCGCGCCGCGACTACGAAGACCTCGTCATCCAGACGTTCTACCTTTCGAACGGCGACGCCGAGCAGGTCACGAACGTCGTCCGTACGATGATCGAGGCCCGCAACGTGTTCCCACTCAAGGCGCTCAATGCGATCACGATCCGCGATACCGCCGACAAGGTCCGCATCGCCGAGAAGATCATCCAGGCCAACGACAAAGCCAAAGCCGAAGTCGTCGTCGCCGTCGAGCTCGTGCAGCTCGACATGAACAAGCTCCGGGACATGGGCATCTCCATCCAGGGACCGGCCGAGTCCGCGGCCGGTTCTCTCGTTCCGAACCTCACCGACTCGACCGGCAAGCAGATTCCGCTCATCGGCGGTACGGCCGTGACGCTCGATCAGCTCCGTTCTCTCAGCAACGGCGCCTTCACGTTCGGAATCCCCACAGTCACATACACGCTGATCAAGAACCTCGGCAGCAGCGAGCTGCTCGCCAATCCCGAGCTCCGCATCTCCGAAGGGGAAAAGGCCACGCTGCACATCGGTCAGCGCATCCCTGTCCCGGTGTCGACATTCACGGCGATCAGCACCGGCACTTCCCCATATCAGCCGGTCGTGTCGTATCAGTATCAGGACGTCGGCATCAAGGTATCGATGGAGCCGCGCGTTCACCACAACCGCGAGGTCACGCTCAAGCTGACGGTCGAAGTGTCGAATCAGGGGCCGCCGGTTCAGGTGCCCAACCAGGCGCCGCAGCCGACGTTTGCAACGCGCACGATCGAGACGACGATCCGGCTCAAGGATGGTGAGACGAATTTCCTGGCCGGACTCATTCAAGTCAACAAGGAAGCGAGCTCCGCACAGACACCATTCCTCGGCGA
>DASVHS010000446.1:0-4275 GCA_036382495.1 Thermoanaerobaculia bacterium
TTCATATGGGGCGGCGACGGCATGGTTCAGCAGTGTATCGATGCGTTGCAGGGTCACGATGTTGCGCTTGCGATCCTTCCCGCCGGAACCGGAAACCTCTTCGCCACCGACCTCGGGATTCCGAAGAACATCGCTGAGGCAGTCGAGATCGGCCTCAAAGGAAAGCAACGCAAGCTCGACGTCGGTGTCGTCAACGGAGAGCGATTCGTCGTGATGACCGGAACCGGCTTCGACGCGACGATGATCGGGGACACGTCGCGTCGCGCGAAGCAGGAGGTCGGCCGCCTCGCCTACGTTCGCAGCAGCGTGAAGGCGATGCGGGCGAAGAGCGTCGAAATGAGTATTCGACTGGACGGATCGATGTGGTTCAAAGGAAAAGCAAGTTGCGTTCTTGTCGGAAATATCGGAAAGGCGACGGGAGGCATTCAGGTTTTCGACGACGCATCCCCCACGGACGGCGTCCTGAATGTTGGTGTGGTCACGTCAAAGAATGTGTGGCAGTGGGCACAGGTGCTTCTTCGCGTAGCAACGCACAGGAAGGGTGCATCGCGCTTTCTCGAGAGAGCGTCAGCCCGGAAGATTACCGTCAAGCTGCGGCGCAAACGTCGATATGAAGTCGACGGAGGGGTGCGGCCTGCGACAAAGAAGCTGAAGATCCGGATTCGAGCCCGCGCGGTCACGGTAATGTCATCCCGACCCTGAGCGAAGCGAAGGGGAGGGACCCGGGCGTGGGGAGGCCGGCCTCCCTTCCCACCCGGGTCCCTCGCTCCCGCTCGGGATGACATCGGTGACGACCTACGAAAAGCCTTTGGGCCTCTCATCGATCGACGTCGCCAGATCGATGAGTGCCGCGGTGAACACGGGCTGCTCGACTCTCATGATCACCGGCTTCTTCGGCATCGCGGCTTTGATCGTCAGCAGGTTGAGGTCGATGTCGACTTCCACGTCGTCGATCTGCGTCAGCTCGATCTCGATCACCTTCTTGACGTCGATGTACACGCGCTTGTTCGTGACGAACAGCGATCCGGTTCCGCGCGCGGCGCCTTTCTCGTTGAGCAGCGTGCCGCGCGTCGCGTGAACGCAGTACTCGCGGAACTTCAGTCGCATCGTGCATTGCACGCGTGGGAGGTTGCCGGGTGTGACACCCTGCAGCTTGCGGAACTCTTCGATGGACTGGCTCTCCGACGGTACATCGGCATCCGCGATCCCGAGACCGCTGCGCAACATCTGCAGTTGTTCCGATTGCGGACGTCCGAGCCGGTCGTCGGCGAGAAGGTGCCAGACGAAGACGCGATAGAGGTCGTGCTTCGTGTCGAGTTTGTCGGGCTCTGTCAGTCCGGCCGCAGCGCCGGCGCGCGACATCAGCTCTGCCGTCGCCTTCGCGCCCGATGGACCGAGCCGCGCCAGCGAGTCGAATCCCATCTGCAGGACCGTGCGCTTTGCGAGCGGCGACCAGATCTCATAAGGAACCTCGAGCGCCTCCCGCTCCCGCGTCACCTCGGCCAGCGTCTCGTCATTCGGGCTCTCGCGCAAACGCTGCAGTGCCGCTGTGTACGACTCGAGCATCGCGCGGTGTCGGCGCTCGCTCTCTTCGCGCTCGGCGCGTTCCTTCTCTTCCTGTTCGCGGATCTGTTTTCGCTTCTGCGCGGTCAGCGCGATCGGAACGCCGATCATGATCGCGCCGAGGATCACTTCGACCCAGCCGGCGGCACCTTTCTTCGCGATGACGGCAAACCCGAGCAGGACGAAGATCGCGCCGAGGATCATGAGCGCGAGCCAGGCGAGGCCTTTTGTGTCGCCCCGCAACGATTGCCAGAACGGCGTTTTGCTGATGCTCGGTGACGCAGGTATCACCGGCGCGCTGATCGCACGCGTGTCCGCGATAAAAAATCCCTGCATGCCCCGCCGCAGGAATTCGCCGGATTTTCCGGTGCTCAATCCGGAATCACTGTCGATCTGATCGAGCGTGAGCCGGGGCGAGACGCCAAAGCGGATCGGCCCGTGGGCGAGGGACTTCTGCACGTAGAACGTCACTGGTGGCGGACTCGTGAGTGCATGTTAAATGCCTCATTTCAATGTGAAGAGATACGCGGCGATGTCCCGCGCGTCCTCCGGCTTGACGCCGAGGTTCGGCATGGCGTTGGCGGGATCGAAGGCCTGAGGGTTCTGCAGCCAGGTGATCATGTTCTGCGGCGTGTTCTGCACTTTGCCGGCGATGAACGTGCGCAATGCCATTCTGTCGAGCGGCGGACCGATTGCGCCTTTCGGTCCCTCGATGCCCGGGATCGAGTGACACGCCGTGCAGCCGTATTGCGTGATGAGCAGTTGGCCGCGATCGGGATTGCCGCCTCCGGTGATGGCCTGAGTTTCGGCGTGCTCGTATTTCTTTCCGGTGCAGCTCGCAAAGAGCAAAAAACATGTCATCCCGAGCGTCGCGAGGGACCTGGGTGTGAGTGCGGGCCCGCCCTCGCGCCCGGGTCCCTCGCGACGCTCGGGATGACATGTTTTTTTCATCGATTCCCCATTTCAATGCACGCTCGCTCGTAATGTACTCGGTACCAGATGCCGGTTACCACCTGGTACCCAGCACCGATTTTCCTTCCCCGCACGATTTTTGCAGGAAGATCGCGTCGTGACGGCGGAAGGGCGCGTACTGGTGGTGGACGATGAGCCTGCGATCCGCGCTCTCGTGGCCAAGATTGTGGGCCGGGCCGGCTTGCCGGTCGACACCGCATGCGACGGCTCGGACGCGATCGCCAGGATGCAGGAGACGACCTACGCTGTCCTGGTCGTCGACCTGATGATGCCGATCGTCGACGGCTTCGGTGTCGTCGACTACGTCCGCAGGATGCCCCCGCCACGGCCGTCCGTGATTGTCGCCAGCGCCAGTGATTCAGCGGTGCTTCGCCAGCTCGACCCCACGATCGTCCACTCGATCATCCGCAAGCCTTTCGAGATCGACGTTCTCGGCGACCTCATCGTGGCCGCGGCACGGACGTCAATCGAAGCGGCCGCATCGCATTCGGCGGCAATCATCAACTTTCCGAAAACTGCTCGCTGAGATTGCTGCCAATGGCGCGGCATTTGCTCTTTTTGTCGGTTGCAGCGACAGAATTCAACCGGAGGCGACAGGTTGCAATACACGATCGAGGAGCGGGAACTCACCAGTGACTCCACGCATCGGGCGTCGTCCGACGGGAAGCCCCGTCGCATGGTGATCGAAGCAGACGACGCCGATCAGGCGATCACACTGTTCGTCGTCAGCAATGCTTCGGAGCTTGTCGGCGTCAGCCGTCCCGTTCACGGAACGGAGTCCATTGCTACGGTGAAGAAGAACGACAGCGTGTACCTCATTCGGGTTTACGCCGAATGAGAATGTGAAAACGGCGCCTTTGCGCTGACCGGCGCATCAACCGGCCACCGGTTACACTTCGCTCGACATGAGCGCCGTGTGGGCGATCTCCGCATTTCTGATGACGCTGGCCGGCGGCGCGTTCGCGCTGCGTTATCAGAAGTACCTGCTGTACATCATGGCGTTCTCGTCGGGCATGCTCATCGGCGTGGCGTTTCTCGACCTCATGCCGGAGATCGTCACGCTCGCGCACGACACATCGACGGAGATCCGCAGCCTGATGGTGGCCGTCATCTGCGGCTTCGTCGCGATTTTCCTGCTCGAGAAATTGACGATCATCCATGGCGAGAAACAGCACGACTCGCCGGGACATCAGCACAACGTCGGTCTCGTCGGCGCGATCGGCCTCTCGTTCCACAGTTTTCTCGATGGCCTGGCGATCGGCGTCGGCTTCAAGGCCAGCACCGAGGTCGGCCTGGTGATTCTGATGGCGGTGCTGGCGCACGATTTCGCCGACGGCCTGAACACCGTGACGTTCATGCTGAAGAGCAACAACAACAAGCTTCGGACGCGAACGCTGCTGGCCATCGACGCGATCGCGCCGGTCCTCGGTGCGCTGACGACGAACCTCATCAATATTCAGCCGCGGATCCTCGCCTTCCAGATCTCTTTCTTCGCCGGCTTCCTCCTCTACCTCGGCGCCTCCGATCTGTTGCCGCACGTCCACGAGCGCCCGCGCGCCGCGCTGATCCTTTCGACGATCGCCGGATTGTTCACGGCCGGTCTGATCGTTTACGGTCTCGAACATGTGTACGCCTGACGGCTTACAATTGTCGCGTCCGTCAGAAAGCGAGGAGTTATGGTCATCAAACGAGTGGGCGTCCTCTCATTGGCGAAGGTGAGTGCTGCGCTCTACGCGCTCA
>DASVHS010000447.1:0-2155 GCA_036382495.1 Thermoanaerobaculia bacterium
TTCATACAGCCCGTCCCCGACGCCTCGGTTCCCGCTGTCGAGATCTGCTCGGACAGCTCGGTTGCCGGAAACAGCAATTCCGCGCACGAAACTTCGTAGTTCGGCACGAACACGATGCGCACGCGCGCGTCCGAACGCGGAGAACGCCGCAACATCGCTTCGACATCGTGAATCAGACGGATGATCAGTTTGGCCATCGCGTAACTCGGCGCGGCCTTTCCGGCGAAGATCAGCGTGCGTGACACGACCTCGGCTCCATCGAGCAGCCGATGCGACAACGCGATCGCGTGCATCACGTTGAGAAGCTGCCGCTTGTATTCGTGAATGCGCTTGATCTGGACGTCGAAGAACGAATCGACGTCGACGTCGTGCGCGTGCCGCCGCCGCAGCCACTTCGTCACGATTTCTTTCCGCTCCCTCTTCACCGCCGCCCACCGCACGCGAAACATCTTGTCCTCGGCAAACTTCTCGAGCCCGCGAAGCTGCTTCAGGTCGGACGCCCACCCCTCGCCAATCGATTCATTGATCAGTGCCGACAGCTCCGGGTTGCACTGCAGCAGCCAGCGCCGCGGCGTGATGCCATTCGTCTTGTTGTTGAATTTCCGCGGGTAGAGCTCGTCGAATTCGCGGAACATCCCCGTGCGCAGGATTTGCGTATGCAGCTTGGCGACGCCGTTGACGGAGTGGCTGCCGGCGATGGCGAGATGAGCCATGCGCACCGAGTTGCCGTCGATGATCGCCAGCCGGCTGGCGCGCGGCAGGTCGTTCGGATTCGCCATCACCACGTCGGAGCGCAGTCGTCTGTCGATTTCCTCGATGATCTGCATGTGCCGCGGCAGCAGCTTCGTCATCAGATCTTTCGGCCACGTCTCCAGCGCCTCCGGCAGAACGGTGTGGTTCGTGTACGCGAACACGCGCTCGCAGATCCACCAGGCCCGATCCCACTCGAGCATTTCCTCGTCGACGAGGACGCGCATCATCTCCGGGATCGCGATCGAAGGATGCGTGTCGTTCAACTGGATCGCGACTTTGTCCGGCAGGTCTTCCCATCGCCGGTTCGGATATTTCTTGAAGCGGCGGATGACGTCCTGGATCGTCGCCGACGTGAAGAAGTACTGCTGCTTCAGTCGCAATTCGCGGCCGGCGTACTGCTCGTCCGGCGGATAGAGAACTTTCGAGATCGTCTCCGTGCGGTCTTTGTCCTCGACCGCGGCGACGTAGTGACCGGTGTTGAATTGCGCAAGGTCAAACTCACGGCTCGACTTCGCGGCCCACAACCGCAGCGAGTTCACCGTGTCGTTGCGAAAGCCCGGGATGGCGATGTCATACGCCATCGCGTAGACCTCTTCCGCGTCCATCCACCGATAGCGTTCGCGTCCCTGATCATCTTTGTAGACATCGACGCGCCCGTAGAACTTCACGGGCAGCAGAACGTCCGGCCGGGGAACTTCCCACGGATTGCCGTAGCGCAGCCAGTTGTCGGGCTGCTCGTACTGCTGGCCGTCGACGATGAGTTGCCGGAAGATGCCGTACTCGTAACGGATGCCGTAGCCGTAGAACGGCAGACTCAGCGTCGACGCGGAATCGAGAAAACACGCGGCGAGGCGACCGAGACCACCGTTTCCGAGACCGGCATCGGATTCACGATCGGCCAGCTCTTCGAGAGTGAATCCGAGCCGCTTCATCGCCGCGACGTACTCCGGCTTTGCGCCGAGGTTGATCGTGTTGCTGACGAGCAGGCGGCCGAGGAGGAATTCGGCGGAGAGGTAGTAGACGCGCTTGACGTCGGCTTTGTAGTACGTGTCCTGCGTCGCGAACCAGCGCTCCATCAGCCGGTCGCGCACCGCGAACGCCAGCGCCTGGAACGCGTCGAGATCGGTCGCGTTGTACTGATCGCGCGCAACCGAGTACATCATGCGATACGCGAACGAATCGATGATGGCGTCGGCGTCGAGCCCGCCCGGCTGCGGTTTCGGGATCGTGCGCTCGGGGCTCGAGTCGCGCTTCATTAGGGCAGTCTATCCTGAGCGAAGCGACGCTCCGGGTGTCATCCCGAGCGGGAGCGAGGGACCCCATGTGGAGGGTGGTCCGGCCTCCCTTCCACCCGGGTCCCTCCCTCACGCTCGGGATGACATGCGGAATCACTCGCCTCTCG
>DASVHS010000448.1:0-1831 GCA_036382495.1 Thermoanaerobaculia bacterium
TGCCGGCATTTCTCGCGACGCCGGTGAGCGACGGCGGCGCGGGACTGACGATGACGAAGTCCGCCCGCTGGATCATCCTCCTTCAGATCGGCGCATTCCTCGGCTACATCACGTTCGGATGGATCGCCGACCGTATCGGCCGCCGTCCGGCGTTCACGCTGTTCATGATCGGTGCGACCGCGGTCGTGCCGTTGTTCGCGTTCACGGCGAGGTCCACGCTGACGCTGCTCGCGATCGGACCGCTCGTTGGTTACTTCGCGCACGGATATTTTTCCGTGTTCGGAGCCATGCTCGCCGAGCTCTTTCCGACGAACATCCGCGCGTCGGCGCAGGGCTTCTGCTACAACGCCGGCCGTCTCGCATCCGCTGCTGCACCGGTCATCATCGGCTCCGCCGCGCCGCGCTACGGTCTCGGCGCAGCGCTGGCCGCGGACGCGATGTTCTTCGCGCTCGGCGCCGTGCTGATCTGGTTGTTGCCGGAGACGCGCGGCCGTGAGCTGGCCGAGGCGGTGGAGTGAGCCGGCGCGATGCGGGGGCCATCGCGATCATCGTCGTTGTCGTCACCCTGATCTTCTCCGACGTTCTCTTCTTCGGCCGCGCGTTCTACTTCCGCGATGTGACGCGCTTCTACTATCCGATGAAGAAGGTCACGCGCGACATCATCCTGTCGGGCGAGTTCCCGTCGTGGAACCCGGCGCTGTCGGAAGGACAACCGCTGGCGGCGAATCCGGAGTTCGCGGTGTTCTATCCGCCGAACTGGCTGCTGCTTCTGCCTGATTACGAATTCGCGTTTCGTCTGCACGTTCTGCTGCACTACTACCTTGCCGCGATCGGCATATACGTGTTCCTGCGGTCGCGCGCGTTGCGCGTCGAGAGCGCGATGTTCGGCGCGTTCGCGTACACGTTCGGCGGCCTGCTTCTTTCGCTCTCGTGTCTGATTCCGTATCTCTTCTGCCTGGCGTGGCTTCCGTGGATCGCATTCTTGTCGCGCCGCAACTCCGCGCTGGCCGCCATCTCGCTCGCCATGATCTTCCTCGGCGGCGAGCCGGTGACGATCGCGCAGTGTCTGTTGATGCTGGCGGTGTTCGTCTGGCGACGCATGCCGTCGCGCGCCGCGCTCATCGTCGTTGCCGCGCTGCTGATCGCAGCGGTGCAGATCGTTCCCGCGGCCGATCATTTTCGCGATTCCGTTCGGTCGCGGCCGTTCGCGTTCTCACTCGTGTCGACGTGGAGCACGCCGCCGGTCAAAGCGATCGAGTTGCTCGTTCCCGGCGCGCTCGGCTCGACGGCCGAACACGCGCGTTTCTATTGGGGAACCGCAAAGTACGGCTGGCTCGATCCGTTTTTTCTCAGCGTGTACCCGGGACTGCTGACTGCGGCACTGGCATTCGCCGCGTTGAGCCTGCGTCGTCGCGGATGGATCGCGGTGACTTGCGCTCTGCTCGGCGGATTTCTTGTCGCGATCGGCAGTCACACTCCGCTACTCAAGCTGATGTACGACGCACGGTTGTTCTCGTCGTTTCGCTATCCCGAGAAGTTTCTGATTCTCGCCATCGTGCCGCTCACGATCTTCGCCGCATTCGCGTTCGATCGGATCGACGAACAAATCACTCGTCGTGCGATCGTGATTGCTTCCGTTGCCGGAGCGATCTGTCTCGTGCTGACCGTGCTCACGTTCATGCCGTCGTATCCGCCGGCGTTCATTCGCTTCTGGTCGATCGGCGTTCACCCTCTGCGCGATGTGATGGCCGGATTGTCTACGCGCACATGGTTGATCGGGCTCTTGCGCGCGGCGGTCGTGATCGGACTGCTTGCCGTGCGCAAACACATG
>DASVHS010000449.1:0-2752 GCA_036382495.1 Thermoanaerobaculia bacterium
CGAGCGCGTAGACGATGTCGGGATTCGAGTGCGAGATCGACAGTCCGATGCGTCCGATGTTGCCCTTGGGCATGCCGTCGTCTTCGGTGTAGCGCTTCCAGTGTTCGCCGCCGTCGTACGTGACGTACAGACCTGAGCCGGGGCCGCCGGAATTGAAGAACCACGGCCAGCGCCGGTACTCCCACATCGCCGCGAACAGCTTGTTCGGGTTTTTCGGATCGATGATCAGATCGGCGGCGCCGGTGCGTTCGTCGACGTACAGCACTTTTCGCCACGTGCGTCCGCCGTCATCGGTCTTGAAAATGCCGCGATCGGGATTCGATCCCCAGTTCTGTCCGAGTGCGGCGGCCCAGACGACATTGGAATTCGTCGGATGCACGATCACGCGATGGATGTGCGCCGTCTTTTCGAGGCCGAGGAGTTGCCAGGTCTTGCCGCCGTCCATCGTGCGATAGATGCCGGCGCCGATCGAGACGGAGTTGCGCGGATTTCCTTCGCCGGTTCCGACCCATACGGTTTCCGGTGCGCTCGGATCGACGGCAACGGCGCCGATCGACGCGACCGCCTGGTCGTCGAAGATCGGGCTGAACGTCAATCCGCCGTTCGTCGACTTCCAGACTCCGCCGGCGGCAGTGCCGACGTAGACGATGTCGTTATTCGACGGCACGACGTCGATCGACGCGATGCGTCCGCTCGCCGCGGCCGGACCGATTGCCCGCGCCTTCATTCCGGCGAGCAGTTCAGGATCGATCTGGGAAAACGTGGGGAGGGCCACGAAGAGCAACAGGACCAGCACCGCCAGTTTCTTCATACAGATCAACTCTCCTCGGCTTGCGACTCAGCGCAGAGATTCAGGATCGCTTTCGTGAATTCATCGACGTCGAACGGCTTCGAGATCACCACTTTGACGATGTCCAGGTCGAGATTTGTCAGTGCCTGCTGCGACACCGCCGAGACGACGGCGACGGGCGTGCGCGATCCGCTCTCTTTCAGAAACGCGATGAGCTCGAACCCGTTGACCTCCGGGACCATGAGGTCGAGAACGATTACCGAATAACTATTCTTGCGGAGTTTCTCCATCGCCTGGCGGCCGTCTGGAGCGATGTCGATCTTGATGTGATGGCGGAGGAGTAGCTTCTCCACGAGCCGACGGATCGCGGGATCATCCTCAACGACCAGTGCGCGGTAGCCGCCCGGCATAGCGCGCGGAAGTGTACACGGGTGTTCCAGCGCCGCACCAACTCCGTTACGCATCAGTGAACCGCCGGCCCGCGGCTAACTTTTGGCTGTAGCTTGTCGTCTCAGCACAAGGAATGATGATGCGACGACGAGCCGGACACTCTCTGCTGATGATCGCGGTGGTTCTCGCCACCGGATGCAGCGCCGTGAAACGCGCGGCGATCGCCGGGTTGCTGGCAGTGCAGAGCGACGCCGTCCTGACGCAGAGCACGTTCAACGGTCAGCCGGAACGCCTCCACAAACGTTGCGAAGGAACCCTGAGCGCGCGATTGAATTTCGCGGACGCATTTTCCCAGGCGATGACTTCGGTCAGCTCGACAAGCGCGTCTTCATCGAAGAACGCCGCCAGCCTGGAGAAGAGCTCGTCGGACACTTCGCGTCCCGTGATCGTCATGCAGTCCGCGAATTCGAGTGCGGTGCGTTCCATCTCGTTGAACAAATCGGATTTCGCGTATTCGTTCAAGGCCAGCAGCTTCTCATCGCTCAAACCAAGCTCGCTGCCCACGGCAGCGTTGATGTCCTGTCAGAACTCGCAGCCGTTGATGAAGGCGACGCGACGATTGATCATCATCTGCAAGCGGGCGTCGATCAGTCCCGACGCCTCGATGCCGCTCCACATTCCGCGAACCGCGCGAAAGATCGACGGCCGCCGCGCATAGACGAGGTGGTTCAGCAGCGGCGCGCCCCATTTCTTCGCCTGGGCGTCGAGCACTGCGCGGATGGGACGCTCGACCTGATCGACATCGACGTTTGCTACTCTGGCCATCGTTCACCTCATGCCTGAGTTACCGGAAGTCGAAATCTATTCTCGCTACTTCGCCGAACACGCGCTGCAACAAACAATCGAACGTGTGCGCGTCCGCGACGACCGCATCCTCGGCGACATCCGCAAGGAGAAGTTCGCGAGCGCGTTTCGCGGCCGGATGTTCACGCAGGTCCGTCGTCACGGCAAACATCTGTTCGCACAGGCAACCGGCAACGGGCAACCGGCAACCTGGTTACATCTTCATTTCGGGATGACCGGTGATCTCGCGTATTACCAGAACGATGAGCCGCGATTCGCACGAGTGGTGTTCGACTTCGACAACGACTTTCATCTGGCGTTCGAGGACATGCGCCTGTTCGGCGTCGCCGGCGTCACTCCGGATCCCGATATTTTCATCGCCGATCATCGTCTCGGACCCGATCCGCTCGATCCATCGTTCACGCTGCGCAAATTTCGCGCGATCCTCGGCTCTCGCCGTGGTGCGGTGAAGTCATTGCTGATGTCGCAGGACATCATCGCCGGCATCGGAAATCTGTACGCGGACGAGACGCTGTTCCAGACGTCGATTCATCCGCGCCGCACGGTTGACCGGCTTTCAGACGGGGAAGTGAAAGCGATCTTCACGGCGATGCGGCGCATTCTCCGCGAAGTGATCGCGCGCAAGATGCGTCACGCCGGTTACCCTCCGCGCTTCCTCATTCATCACCGCGAGGAAGGCGATCGATGTCCGCGATGCGGTGGTGCGAT
>DASVHS010000450.1:0-5934 GCA_036382495.1 Thermoanaerobaculia bacterium
GGCACACTGCGGGCTGAAGCCCGCGGCCACACAGAGGCAAGGCTCATTCATCGTTCAGAGTGAACCCCGTGACTCCGATCGGGACTTCGCCTTCTTTCGGTGTCGCGCCACGGGACCGGCTTGCTTCGATCTTTGTTTCGCCGTCCGACGTCACGGGCGTCACGCGCGTCGTCATCATCGCGCGTGCGCTGGCGAGATAGACCTTCACGCCTTTTTCGGCGTAGATCTGCGCGATCTGCAATTCGTCGGCATCGATGACGATGTAGTCGTCGATGCGCGTCGAATAGATCGCGAACTTTCCGTCGGCCTGCCGGTCAATTCGCCACGCCATAAAGGACGCCCCTTTCGAGGCGGCCCAACGCTACACCACTTTCTTGACGACCTTTGCGGCCTTGCGGGCGGTCTTCTTCGCCTTCTTCTTCACGCTTTTCGACCGCGACTTCAGTGCGGCGAGTGCGCCGATCGCGGTCGTAGCCGTCGCGACCACGATTCCGGCAAGTTGCTCCTTCTCCGCCGTGTCCATATCGTTCCAGCGCTTCAGCAGCTTGCCGAGCGCGCCTTCGGCGGCCTTCTCGGCGCCGGCGGCGCGGCGGCTGATCGCGTCGATCCCGCGAATGATCGCGGTGCGCAGCAGGGGTTCGAAACTAGTCATCGTTGTTCCTCCAATGCTTGTGGTCTGCTCATTCCGGGCCATCAGCCGAGCTCGGCGATGTAGTGCTTCTTTTTTGCCGCCGTCAGGAAACTCGCCTCGAACGAATTCCTCGCCAGCTGCCGGATCTCATCCTCGGACAAATCGAGGGCGCGCTGCGCGGCCAGATAGTTGTCGACGATGTAGCCGCCGAAATACGCGGGATCGTCGGAGTTGATCGTCACCTTCACACCGCGGCCGAGAAGTGTTTTGAGCGGGTGATCCTTGAGGTCGTCGAAGACGCAGAGCTTCATGTTCGAGAGGGGGCAGATTGTGAGGGGGATCTGTTTCTTCGCCAGCTCGTCGACGAGCGCCGGATCTTCGACGCAGCGGACGCCGTGATCGATCCGCTTCGCGCCGAGGAGGTCGAGCGCTTCGCGGATGTAGGAGGGCGGACCTTCTTCGCCGGCGTGCGCGACCGCGAGCAGTCCTTCACGTCGCGCTTTTGCGAACACCTCGGTGAATTTCGACGGCGGATTGCCCGCTTCGCCCGAGTCGAGACCGACGGCGACGAGCTTGTCCTTGAACGGCAGCGCTTCTTCGAGCGTCGCCATCGCCGACTCCGCGCTGAGATGGCGGAGGAAGCACATGATCAGCTTCGAGGTGATCCCGAAGTCGTGTTCACCGTCACGGAGCGCGCGCGTGATTCCGTTCAGCACCGTTTCGAAGTCGACTTCGCGCGCCGTGTGCGTCTGGGGATCGAAGAAAATCTCGGCGTGGCGGACGTTGTCGGCGGCCGCGCGCCGGAGGTACGCCATCGTCATATCGTAGAAGTCGCGATCGTGACGGAGGACACTGGCGCCTTCGCAATAGATGTCGAGGAATGACTGCAGGTCGGTGAATTCGTACGCGTTGCGGAGTTCCTCGACCGAGCGGTAACGGAGCGCGATCCCGTTGCGGTGGGCGATGTCGAACATCAGCTCGGGCTCGAGTGATCCTTCGATGTGAATGTGCAGCTCTGCTTTGGGAATCGTCCGGATCAGTTGTTCGATCGTCATCGTGGCGCTCATGACATAGTACGTTCCTTTGATGGAGCCACGCGCACTCGGAGAGCGGTTCGAGGTGGGTCAGCGACTGGGCGCGGGTTCTTTCGGCGTCGTCTGGGAAGCGTTCGACCGTTCTCGCAACCGCACCGTCGCGCTGAAAGTGCTCGAGCGCGTCTCTGCCGATACCGTCGCGCGCTTCAAACGCGAGTTCCGTTACCTCGCGGAGATCCGCCATCCGAACCTGGCGAGCATGTACGAGCTCGTCGTCGCGCAGAAAGAATGGATCCTGGTCATGGAGCTGATCCGGGGCACTGAGCTCCTCGAACAGCTGGCCGCAATCGAGCTCCAGCATTCCTTTCTGACGCGCGTCCCGACGCAGGTCGACTTCGACGGCGAGACCACGATGGCGCTGGCCACAGAGCGAAAGCACTTGAATGCGCTGAGCGAGGTTTACATCGAACACGTGCGCGAGGCATTCCGGCAGCTGGCCGTCGCGATCTCGGTGCTGCACGGTCACGGGATCGTGCATCGCGACATCAAGCCGTCGAACATCATGATCACCGCCGAGGGTCGCGTGGTGCTGCTGGATTTCGGGCTGGTGCTGCCGCAGTCGTATGACGACTCGCTCGATCGCAGAGCGGTCGTCGGCACGCCCGGTTTCATGAGCCCGGAGCAGGTGACGGCTTCGGCGATCATGCCGGCGACCGACTGGTATAGCTTCGGTGTCCTGTTGTTTCTGGCGCTCGTCGGCCACACGCCCTTTCGAGGACCGACGACGATCGCCGTGATCGAACGGCAGATGCGCGAGGATCCGCCGCGCGCATCCGACTTGATCGAGGGAGTTCCCGAAGATCTGTCGTCGCTCGCACAGGACTGTATGCGGCGCGATCCGAGTGCGCGGCCGGGCGACAACGAGGTGCTCGACCGGGTCGGGATGCCGCGCTTCGATCCGCTCCGCGTCGAGCGGACACGCGATCGCACGGTGGTGTTGATCGGCCGCGGGCGTGAACTGCGGACGCTGCGTGGTTACATCGACTCGGCGAAGCCGGGCGTGCCGCGCATCGTGAATCTTCACGGCTCGCCGGGCGCAGGCAAGAGCGCTCTCGCCGGCCGTCTTCTGGACACCCTCCGCTCATCCTCGGACGCTTTCATCCTCGGCGGCCGATGTGAGGCGTGGGAGTCGATGCCCCTGAATGCGATCGATGCGATCGTCGACTCGCTGACGCGTCAACTTCGTCGCGACCGTTCGATTGAGGTCGAGGAGATCATGCGGAAGGCGCTGGCCGTGACGCAGTTGTTTCCCGTGCTCGCCGGCGCAGCGCCGGCGGACGTCGGCGATGAGCGCATCTCGATCCCGACTTCCGGCGAGCGTCTGGTCACACGCGCGGCGGCGGAGCTGCGCGCGATTCTGCTGTCGGCCGCACGCGGACGTCCGATCGTCATCCTGCTCGACGATGCACAGTTCGGCGACTATCAGAGCTCGCAGGTTTTTCGGCGGCTGCTCGAGCCGGGCGGTACGCAGGTCATGGTCCTCATCCTTTGCTATCGAACGGAAGATTGGAGGACAAGCCTGCTTCTGCAGGGGATTGCGGGAGCGGGAATGGACCGGAAGGAATTGCATCTCAAGGAACTGTCGCGCGCGATGACGCGGAAGCTCGTGAAGCTGAAGACAGGCAGGGCAGGGCGGCGGCGCGTCGATCGCGTGTTTCGGCAGAGCGGCGGAAATCCGCTGCTCACGAGCATGGTGTCCGATGTGATCGATGACGCAACCGATGATGCGCTGCTCGGCCGCGCCGTGAATGCGAGGCTGGAGAAGCTGTCCGCCGCAGCGCGGGTGCTGTTCGCGTTTCTGCTTTCCGGCGAGGATGCGGTGCCGGAAGACATCGCCGAGAGCACGCTCGAACTGTTCGAGATCGACGAGCCGCTGCGGACGTTGTCGAATGAGAGTCTCATCCGGTTGCGACGGACCGGCGATCTCCGCGAGATCGATGTGTATCACCCGCGCATGCGTGAGATATTGCGCGCGCCGGCAAAGGAGCCGGTGCGCAGGAGATGGTTACGGCGACGGAAGTAACCCCATGTCATCCCTCGCTCCCGCTCGGGATGACATGATCTTCATGAACTTGCTCGGCATGCTGCCTGACGACCTCGCGTCGCATCTTCGTGCGAACGGCGTCAGCGTGCGCGATGCGGAGGCGCGGCGTGTGCTCGCGCACGTGGTCACGCACGCGCGCGAGGGATTTCCTGTCAGTCGTCCGGTGCCGCGCGCGGTTGAAGACGCAGTCGGACGACTGACGACGCGCGAACGACTGGAGATCGTCGAACGCGTCACGGATCCTTCCGATGGATTCGTCAAGTATCTGTTCCGACTTCACGACGGTGCGCTTGTCGAGGCGGTGCGCATCCCTCTCGATGTTCCGGGTCGATTCACGGTATGCCTGTCGAGCCAGGCCGGTTGCGCGATGGGTTGCACATTCTGCGCGACCGGCCGCCTCGGACTGGCGCGCAGTCTCGATGCGTGGGAAATCGTCGCTCAGTTCGTGGCGGTGCGCGATGAAGCGCCGGGCGAAGTCACCGGCGCAGTGTTTCAGGGACAGGGCGAGCCGTTGCACAACTACGCCGGGGTGATGCAGGCGGCGGCGATCCTCGCCCATCCGTGCGGCGGACGCATCGCGGCGAAGGCGATCACGATCTCGACCGTCGGACTCGTTCCCGCGATTCATCGTTACGCGCGCGAGAAGCAGCCGTATCGATTGATCGTGTCGATGACGTCGGCCGTCGACGAACGGCGTCGGGCGCTGTTGCCGTCGGCATCGGCGTGGTCCGTTCAGGAGCTCGCCGGCGCCGTTCGCACGTATCAACAATCGACCGGCGGGCGCGTCACCATCGCCTGGGTGGTCCTCGGCGGCATCAACACGGGACGCGACGAGGTCGACGCGCTGCGGGGCTTGTTCGCCGGCGTTCCGCTGCGATTGAATCTGATCGACGTGAACGATGTCCACTATCAGCGTGCGAGCGATGACGAGCTCTCGCGATTTCGCGATGATCTGAGAACGCTCGGCATTCCTATCGTTCGCCGCTACTCGGGCGGCGCGGCAGCAAATGCCGCGTGCGGCATGCTCGCCGCACTCCAGACATGAAAGACTTTCGATCCGACAACACGCTCGGCGCGTCGCCGGAAATTCTCGATGCCATCACGCGCGCGTCGGCTGGATCGATGACGTCGTATGGCAACGACGAGATCACCGCGCGCGTGCGCAAACGGTGCAGCGAGATCTTCGGTCGCGAAGTCGATGTGTTCCCCGTGCTCACGGGAACCGCGGCGAATTCGCTCTCCATCGCTGCGATGACGCCGCCGTTCGGCGCGGTGTTCTGCCACGAGGACGCGCACATCCAGCGCGACGAGCTCGGTGCAGTCGAATTCTTCAGCGGCGGAGCGAAGCTCATCCTGATCGCCGGCGCCGTCGGAAAGCTTCATCCACGCGATCTCGAGCGATCGATCGACGAGATCCGCAAGAGCAAGAAGACCGCGGTGCCCGCGTGTGTCAGCCTCACGAACGCGACGGAAGCGGGAACGGTCTACACGGATGATGAGATCCGCGCGTTGTGCGAAGTGGCGCGAGGCAATGGACTGCGCGTTCATCTGGACGGCGCGCGATTCGCGAACGCATTCGTCAGCGGCGCGAGAGACATCGACGGCGTCGACATCCTCTCGTTCGGTGCGTCGAAGAACGGCACGCTCGCCGGCGACGTGATCGTCGTATTCAATCGCGCGCTGACCGAGGAGTTGTCGCTGCGCTGGCATCGCGCCGGGCAGCGGCTCTCGAAGATGCGTTTTCTCTCCGCGCAACTCGAGGCTTACCTGACGAACGATCTGTGGCTGCGGAACGCGCGGCACGCGAACGCGATGGCCAGGCGGCTCCGCGACGCGATCGGCGAAGCGGTGGAGATCGTACGTCCCGTCGACGCGAACATCGTGTTTGTCCGTTGCCCGCCTCCGAGCGGATTCCTCTTCGGCGACTGGCCGATCTTCGGGCCGGATGTCTACCGCATCGTGATGGGATTCAACACGAGCGAGCAGGATGTCGACGAGCTCGCTCAGAGTCTCATGCGCTCGCGCTCGATCGCGACCTGAAACGGTTTGACGATCGCCGGAGCGCGAAGCGCCGGGTTCGACTGGTTGAGATGAATGAAGCGGACCTTCGTCGAATACGCGCCGAGCCGCTTCATCGTCTCGATCATCAAGGGATGCGAGATTTC
>DASVHS010000451.1:0-2484 GCA_036382495.1 Thermoanaerobaculia bacterium
AAGAAGATCCCCCACTCCTTCCTGAGAAGGCAGATTCGCGAGCACGGATCTCAGGTCATCCTGACCGAGCTTGCAGGCTCAACCGGCTGTCGTCGCGAACGACGAAAGAGCCGGATAACTGGTGTGGAGCTTGTGCTTCACAGTGAGAGTTTACCGGTTACCGGTTACCTTGTCGGCCAGGACAACAGCCCGCGCACTCTCAACAGCCGCGAGGACGTCGAGATACACCTGATACGCAAGCTCAGGCCTCATCGGCACAGGCGCACCCTTCGCGACGATCTCCGCGATCTGGGACGCGTAGTGCGACGCCAGCGGAAGGCGCTCGCCGCTTATCTGGAGCGTGCGGAAGCCCATAGTCAGCTCGGCCTCGAGCTCAGCGCGGAAACTGCCGTCGAGGATTTTCTCTTCGAGTGAGGCGTAATCGACATTCATGGTTTGACGAAGTGCTCCATCAGCGGACGATCCGCACCGTACGCGACTCGCACGGTCGTGCCGTCGATGCGCGCGAGGTACCCGACGTCATCGAGCGTGTGCGTGTACGCGTCGTAGAAGCGTTGCGCCGCCGCGGTCGTTTCCCACTGTGTCTCGGCAAGAACCGTCGTTTCGCAGAAGCGATTCTGCGCGATCGTCACGCGGTCGGCTTTCCAGCCGCCGGCCTCGCCGGCAAGAAGCCGCCAGTGAAATTCGCCGAGGTGCTCGACGGAGAGGAGATGGAAAACGGGAAGGGCGGGCTTGTCGTTGAACGGCAGCGGCGTGAAACGGTGATCGAAGTAGTCGAGCGGATGCAGGATCTCCCGCGACGAACGCGGAGGGTTCGCGTACACCTTGTCCAGCTCCTTCCACCCACCGCGCCGATAGCCTTCGATCACGAATTTCAGCCCGTCGAGGTACGGAAACTTCAGCATCTCCGTGAAGTAGCGCGGGCCGCCGCCGGGAAGCGTTTGCGTCGCGGCCGCGGACAGCACGCCGCCGAGAAGGTCACTGTTGATCATCTCGTCGAACGACCCGCCATTCTTTTCGATCATGTACGCGAGCATCACCAGCGAAGCTTCGCCTTCGATCAACGCGTGATACGCGAGGTTCGCGTCGGTGTCGTCGCGCAGGGCCTCATCGCGATCTCCGATCTGAAAATGCTGATCCTGCAGCGCGTGCGTCAGCTCGTGGACGTTGATCCCGGCGTCGAGCATTCCGCTCATCGGCAGGGACTGCAGCGCCTCGGGCAGCTGCCGGATCGTGTAGAACGTCTTCGACGGCGGGTCGTAGTAAGCGAGGACCTGCGACTGATAGAGATCGAGCAGCGAGGAGACGATCGCTTCGTCCGTGTCCTTCTCGTCGATCAGCCGCAGCGCCCGCATCACATCGCCCCAGTCCTCAATCGAATAAGGCAGCGACTTCTCGAACTGCCGGCGGAGATGCGCGGGAAGGTCCTTCCGGTCGATCTCGACCGTATTCACCGGCGCGGTGAACTTCAATCCCCGGATCTTCTCGACCGCCGCGATCTCCTCGGCGATCGTCGCGGCTGAGGCCGCGCCCGCCAGGAACGTCACGATGAGGGCGGCCAGCGCCCGCCGGAGCACGGTCATGCGCGGGGGACAACGTCGATTTGCCGGGCTCGTGTTCCACCGGTGTACTGCTAGAATGCCGGGCAATTCAGCGATGCAACGGGGTGACAGCGAGCGAATCGAGATCACCATCAGCAGCCGATTTGAGAATATCGAGCTTGTGCAGGTGATTGCGGAGCATCTCTGCGAGAACGCCGGTCTCGATGAGGATGGCTCTCACTGGATCGGAATGGCGGTGCGTGAGGCTGTTGCGAACGCGATCAAGCATGGAAACAAGCTCGACGTTCGCAAGAAGGTGCACGCTCGCTTCGACCTCCGCGGACCGCAGCTCGAGATCACGGTCTCGGACGAGGGGGAAGGGTTCGACCCCGAAAAAGTCAGCGACCCTCTGAATCCGCAGAACCTCATGAAGACGAGTGGCCGGGGCATCTTCTACATGAAGACGTTCATGGACGCGATCCAGTACTCGTTCAATCCGGATGGCGGGACGTCCCTGGTCATGACGAAAAATCTGGCCAAAGGACCCGGCATCGCCAGCAGCAAAGCATGATATGAAGCGACCCACACGCGCACGCACGATCTAAGGAGAGAACATGAAAGCCACATCCCGAACTGCCGACGGAGTCGAGATCATCAGCCTGCAGGGAAAGATCACGATCGGGTCGGGCGACTCTCAGTTGCGCGAAGTCATCACCAACGCGCTCAACACCGGCAAGAACAACATCCTGCTCGACATGAGCGGAGTGACTACGATCGATTCTTCAGGCATCGGTGAGCTGGTCGGCTCGTACACGACGGTCACCAACCGCGGCGGCAAACTGAAACTCCTTCACCTGCCGGCCAAACTGAATGAGCTTCTGCACGTCACCCAGCTCATCACCGTGTTCGAAGTCTACGAGAACGAACCGGACGCGCTGAAGAG
>DASVHS010000452.1:0-2796 GCA_036382495.1 Thermoanaerobaculia bacterium
ATGGCTACGCACTGATGACGTTCTAAGGAGGCAAGGTCTGTTACTGCCGCACGTGTTGTTGACGGTCATTTCACTTTCGACCATGAAGCTCGACTCAACGACAAAGCTCGAGCCGATCAATGCCCGCGTGTTGTGGGTCGATTACCGCGGCCGTCGCACGCTGAAGCTCGCTCCACTCGAGGGGCACGAGCACGACACCGATCAGGAGATCATGGCCGTGCTGACGGGATCAGATTTCAAGGACGGCGTGATCGAAGTCGATGTCTCCGGCGCGCGACGTCAGGGATATTCGACGGCCGAGGATGTCAGCGGCTACAAGGGGATTGTCGGCATCACGTTCCGGATTCAGGGCGACGCGGCCGAGCGGTTCTACCTCCGCCCCGAAAACACGCGTCTCAACAATCAGCTCTTCCGGAACCGTTCGACGCAATACGAGTCGATGCCCGATTACCCGTGGCAGCGGCTCCGCCAGGAGAATCCGGGGATGTACGAATCGTACGTCGACGTCGAACCCGGTGCATGGACGAAGCTGAGGATCGAAGTCTCGGGCAGCAAAGCGCGCCTTTATGTCAACGGCGCCAGCCAGCCTTGTCTCATCGTGAATGACCTCAAGCACGGCGAGAGTCATGGTGCGATCGCGCTGTGGGCCCGGATCAGCACCGACGCGTATTTCTCGAAATTCCGCGTCGAACCGAAATAGCCGCCACCAGGGCCTTCTCCCCGCAGCGCGGGGCGAAGGTTCTGCACATTGACACGCCGGCGAGCGCAGGAGTAAGTTCCGCGCCACTCGTCCATTTCGTCATCGCTTCGAGTCCCTTCCAACCACAGGGAGGTTTGCATGAAGCATCCCGTTTCGCTCACGGTCAACGGCGCGAAGGAAAACGCAGAGGTCGAGCCTCGCCTGCTCCTCGTCCACTATCTTCGCGACAACCTGGGACTCACCGGCACGAACGTCGGCTGTGACACGAGCCAGTGTGGCGCGTGCACAGTTCTCATCGACGGCCAGGCAGTGAAGTCGTGCACGGTCCTCACCGTTCAGGCTGACGGCTCGTCGGTGACGACGATCGAAGGTCTGGCCACGAACGGCAAGCTGCACGCAGTGCAGCAGGCGTTCTGGGACAAGCACGGACTGCAATGCGGCTTCTGCACGCCGGGGATGATCCTCACCACGTGCGATCTCCTGAAACGGAATCCGAATCCGAGCGAAGCGGACGTCCGTCATGGGATCGAAGGCAACTTCTGCCGCTGCACCGGCTACCACAACATCGTCGCGTCGGTGCGCGAAGCCGCCGCGCGGATGAAAGGCTGACGCTATGGCGCCGAGAATTTTTGGTTCTGCGATCAAGCGCCGCGAAGATCCGCGGCTCGTCACCGGCCAGGCCCGATACACCGACGACTTCGATCTGCCGGGCATGGTCTACATGTCCGTCGTGCGCTCCCCTTACGCGCACGCGCGCATCAAACGCATCGACACCAAGAAAGCCGCGGCGATGCCCGGCGTCCTCGGCGTCTTCACCGGCCAGCAGATGAAGGACGCGGGCTTCGGACCGATTCCCTGCGCGTGGGTCGTGCCGGGCTCCGATACGAAGACCCCTCCGTATCCGCCGATCGCGATCGACACCGTGCGCTACGTCGGGAACGCTGTCGCCATCGTCGTCGCAGCCGATCGATATCAGGCTCGCGACGCGGTCGACGCAGTCGAAGTCGACTATGACCCGCTGCCGGTCACGGTCGACGCGTTCCGCGCAACGCAAAAAGGCGCGCCGCAACTGCACGCCGATGTGCCAAACAACGTCTGCTTCCTCTGGAAAATGCACGGAGGCGGCGACATCGACGCGGTGTTCAAGAGCGCGGACGTCGTCGTCAAAGAACACATCATCAATCAGCGACTGATCCCGAACGCGATCGAGCCGCGCGCCGCCGTTGCCCAATACAGTCGCGCAACCGGCGAGGTGACGATCTGGGCGACGACGCAGAACCCGCACATCCTGCGGCTGCTGCTGGCGATCGACACGGGAACGCCCGAGCACAAAATCCGCGTCATCGCGCCGGAAGTCGGCGGAGGATTCGGAAGCAAGCTGCCGCATTATCCGGAAGACTCGATGGCGATCTTCGCCGCGAAATCTGTGAACCGCCCGGTGAAATGGACCGAGAGCCGGAGCGAGAATTTCCGATCGACGATTCACGGACGCGATCACATCCAGGACGTCGAGATCGCCGCAAAGAAAGACGGCACCATCGTCGGCCTCCGCGCCAAAGTCTGGGCAAACCTCGGCGCCTATCTGTCGACGGCATCGACCGGAATCCCGACGATCCTTCACGGCCTGATGCTCTCGGGCATCTACACGATCCCGAACATTCACGAAGACGTCTATGGCGTCTTCACGAACACGACGCCGACCGATGCCTATCGCGGCGCCGGCAGACCGGAAGCGGTGTTCATGGTCGAACGCCTCGTCGACCTGCTCGCTCGCAAACTGAATATGGATCCCGTCGAGTTGCGGCGGAAGAACATGATCCCGCCGTTCACCGACGGACACACCGTCGCGACGGGCCTCGTCTACGACAGCGGAAATTACGAAGGCACGCTCGCGAAGGCGCTGGAGATGGCCGGCTATCCGAAACTTCGCGCACGGCAGAAGGAGTTGCGCGCGAAGGGCCAGTACATGGGCATCGGCCTCTGCACCTACGCGGAGATCTGCGGACTGGGGCCGTCGCAGGTCGCCGGCGCGGTCGGTTTCGGCGGCGGATTGTGGGAAAGCGCAATCGTCCGCTTCTATCCGACCGGCAAGGTGA
>DASVHS010000453.1:0-2585 GCA_036382495.1 Thermoanaerobaculia bacterium
ATCGGAACCCTTGCGCAACGTATCGAGATCGCGCTGCTGGTAACCGGTCACGCGATCGATATCAGGTTTCGTTCGCTCGCGAGCGACACGGGTGATCCTCACCGCCTGCGTCAGCAGGTTCGACCCGCCGCCGAGCCGCTGCGTGCCGACGAGCCAGATGAGCAGCGCATCGCGCTCGCGCGTCCGGACATGCTCCGCATTCAAGCGCGCGATCTCGTCGAGCGTCTTCGAGTCGGTCTTCCGCATCTGTTCTTCGCGCGCCAGCCGCGACTCGAGGATGCGATCCTTGCTGAATCCTTCGTTGACGCTCGTGTAGTTCTTCAGCGAGTTCGCATAACCCTTGATGCGCGCCGTATTTCTGATGTCGACGTCCTTGCTGGTCTTGCTCTGGTCCTCGAGGATCTTGATGACATCGGTGTAGTAGCGGATCGACGCCGGGTAAACGAACTCCTGGTAATTGCGGACCTCATCGGCGGTCTTGTAGCGGAACGTGCGGCCCGGATATCCGGCGACGATCACGAGATCGCCCTCGCTCACACCGCCGGTCGACAACTTCAGCCAGTGCTGCGGGTGGTACGGCTGTCCGTTCTGATACGCGCGATAGAACGACCAGTCGCCGGTGTGGCGCGGCCATTCGAAGTTGTCCACTTCGCCGCCGAACTCACCGATCGCACGCGCCGGCGCGTACACGAGCTTGACCTCGTTCAACTCGAGTTGCGTGGTGCGCAGATACTGCGAGCCCTCGAAGAACGACTGGACGCTGCAGCGGACGCCGCCCGGTTTCTCGCATTCCGCGATCAGGTCTTTCTGCCGTCGTTGCAGAGTCTTCTCGCGCTCGGCATCGGTCAACTTCGCGGCGAGGGTGCCGCTGATGCGGTTCGTGACGTCCTCGATCTTCGTCGTCACCCACACCTTGCTTCCCGGAGCAGCAGGCAACTCTTCGTCGCGCGTGCGCGCCAGAAACCCATTCGTGATCAGGTCGCGCTGCGCGGTGCTGTTCGCCTGGATCGATGCGAATGCGCAGTGGTGGTTCGTGACGATCAGGCCGTCCGCTGAAACGAACGACGCCGTGCATCCGCCGAGGGAGATCACCGCGCCGAGCGGATCGCCCGTGAGATCGGAGAGTCTGTTCGGATCCATCTTGATCCCGAGCTGCTTCAGCCGCGTCGTGATCTGAGGCACCTGCTGCGGCATCCACATGCCCTCGTCAGCGTAGGCGGCGATTGCGCACGCGGAGAAAATGATCAAAAGTGTCTTCTTCAAGTTTGTCTCCTTCTTTACGGCTAACCGTTAACCGTTAACCGTTAACCGGCAACGCCGTACGATACACTCGCTATCTACAACGGAGGCTCCCATGGGTCTGTTCGACGCACTGCGCACGCAGTTCATCGAGGTCATTCAGTGGCTGGACGAATCCGCCAACACGCTCGTCTATCGATTCCCGGTCCACGGCCAGGAAATCAAGATGAATGCGCAGTTGACCGTTCGCGAGAACCAGGTCGCGTTGTTCATCAACGAAGGCAAGGCCGCGGACCTGTTCACGCCCGGCCGCTATCAGCTGACGACGCAGAACATGCCCATCCTCACCAAGCTGCTCAGCTGGAAGTACGGATTCGAATCACCGTTCAAGGCCGAGGTCTACTTCTTCAATACGCGGATGTTCACGGACCTGAAGTGGGGCACGTCGAACCCGGTGATGATGCGCGACGCGGAGTTCGGAATGATCCGGCTGCGCGCGTTCGGCACATATGCGATGCGCATCGCCGACGCGAAGAAGTTTTTTGCCACCATCGTCGGCACTCAGGGACTCACCAGCACCGAGGACATCCTCGGGCAGCTGCGATCGACGGTGTTGTCGAAGCTGTCCGATGCAATCGCGGAAGCGAAGATCCCGGCCCTCGATCTCGCGTCGCAGTACAACGAGCTCTCCGCGGTCGCGGTGAACGTACTGCAGCCGGAGTTCGGCGGGTACGGCCTGGAGCTGTCGCGTTTCTTCATCGAGAACATATCGCTGCCGGAAGAAGTCGAAGCGGCCATCGACCAGCGCACCAAGCTCGGCGTCCTCGGCGACAAGATGCAGCAGTACCAGCAGTTGCAGACCGCGGACGCGATCAAGATCGCTGCCGGGAACCAGGGCGGAATCGCCGGCGCAGGCGCGGGAATCGGCGCCGGGCTGGCGATCGGCGGCGCGATGGGTCAGGCGTTCAACGCACCACCGCCTCCGCCGGCTGCTGCCGCTCGCTGGTCGATTGCGATCGACGGAAAGACATCGGGTCCGTACACCGACGACGCATTGCGCGCGATGGTGAAGGCAGGACAGATTCCGCCGACAGCAAACGCGTGGCGGCCAGGCGCATCAGGTTGGGCGCCGCTGACGAGTTACGCGGATCTCGATCTGGGGATGATGCCGCCTCCCCCACCCCCGCCGCCGAAATAATCGGCGTCAGAGAAACGACGGCGCCGGCGATCCGAGCGACGCGAGGACTTCCTCGGCAGCGCGGATGCCATGGAAGAGCGCCTCTTCGAATAGTGCCACGCTGCTCAGGTCCGAGTGGGCGAAATGAATCGCGCCCGTCGGGGTGCTG
>DASVHS010000454.1:0-3634 GCA_036382495.1 Thermoanaerobaculia bacterium
CTCTGCGTCGCCACCGCCCCCACACCCGCCTCGGCCCACGGCACGATCTGGCCGACGGCGAACCAGTGCGACTGCACGGCCACGCCGATTTCGCCGCTCTGCGGATCGCGCGCGACGATCGAGAATGTGTTGACGGGACGCGTTTGTGCCACCGCCGATTGAGCGACCAGAACGATCCAGATCAGTCGTTTCATCGATGACCTCCGCGCTGAAGCTTATCGCGCCCGGAGGTGACCGATTGTTTTTGAAACGCTGACACGTTTCACCAAACGAGTCTTCGATCGATTCGTAAACCTTCCTCATTGAGGGAGGAAGCATGCGTCGCCATGTCGTGGTCATCGCGGCAATCGCTCTGGAATCGTTCGGGTGCGCAGTCGAATCGAGCCTGAAAAAGGAGCCGACGCATCCGGTGATGTTGCCTGGGGACGATGTCGCGACGCGGCGCGAAGTTGCTGTGGTGTTGCGGGAGATGTTCGGCGACGCGGGCTTCGGACTCAGACATGCAGAGGAAGCAGCGTTTGTCGTCGCGAACGGTGCAAGCGGATTTGTTGTCCTCCGATGGCCGTCGGGTGACCAATCTGATACCGCGCGCTGGATCGGACCGATGCCCGCCGGCGTCGTGGCGATCGTCCACACGCATCCGAACTGGCAGCCGCTCCCGTCGAACATCGACATCCGTACGGCAAAGAGCAGCCGCCTACCCGTCTACGTCGTCACGCGAGACCAGATCTCGAAGACCGCCGGCGGCTCGCCGGAGATCGTTTTCAACGGCGATTGGCGCCGCTAGTCCTCGTCACCAGACGACACACGAAGGATTCGCGACCATCGGCGCGTCCCCATGTCATCCCGAGCGTGAGCGAGGGACCTGGGTGGTAGCGGAGGCCGGCCTCCCCACACCCGGGTCCCTCGCTCCCGCTCGGGATGACATGGGGATACAACCGACGGCGAGTTGGATTCGTCGACGAAATGCGTCTACCGTTTCAAACGGTATTTGTAGTGGCTGACCGATGGAGAATTGACGACACGAACGCTCTCGTACCCGGTCTGCCGCGCGTCCGTGTTTTCAAACAGACGCGATCCTCCGCCGAGGAGGACCGGAACGACGTGAATCTCCATCTCGTCGACGACACCCGCTTTCAGAAACTGTTGAGCGATTTGCGCGCCGCCGCCCAGCATCACGTCTTTCTTGCCGGCGGCTTTCCGAGCACGATCGAGCGCTCGCTGAATTCCGTCTGTGACGAAGTGGAACGTGGTCCCGCCGTCCATCTCGAGTGGCGGACGCGCGTGATGCGTGATGACGAACACGTGCGTGTGGTACGGAGGATTCTCCCCCCACCAGCCGCGCCACGGATTTTCGCCCCACGGTCCGTTGCCGCCGCCGAACATGTGGCGACCCATGATCGTCGCGCCGACGTTCTGGAACGTCTCTTCGAACATCTCGTTGTCCGGACCGGTCGTTCCGCCTTCCATGCCGAGCATCGCCCGTCCGCCTCTCGTCGCGAACACCCATTCGTGAAGCTGTTCACCACCCTTACCGAGGGGATGCTCGACGCTTTGCCGCGGTCCTGCGACATAGCCGTCGAGCGACATCGTGATCTGGAATCTCAGTCTCGTCATATGTCCTCAGCTACGGCGCGGACGTGACGTCGTAATGCTTCACGAATTCATCCGGGTCGATCAGGAACTCGCGGTCGCGCGGGAGGAACCGCGCCTTGGTGATGTCCTGGCCGGCGAAGGCCTTGATCGAGTCGCGGTCGGGCCAGTACGAGATGACCATGAACTCGGTGACCTCGCCGTTCTCGCTGCGTAACATCTCGGCGCCGAGGTTGCCGGGGATCGCGCGGATTTTGACGGGGCCGTTGTCGTAGAGGTACTGCGCATACTCGTCGGCGCGCGACGTCGGAACTCTGCCGCGCCAGACGCGCGCGACGACGGTCGTCGCCTTCTTCGGCTGCGGAGGCTTTGAGTAGGTCTCCTTCAGTCGTGAGGCGTATTCGGCGAACGGCGGCAGTCCGACTTCTTTTCGGCGCGCGTCGAGATTCGCCTCGTCCTGAATCGGCTCCGGGACGATTTTCCCGTCCACCTGTTTGAACGCGCTCCCGTAGAGTTGCGGCTTCCCCTCGGCGACGAGGATGTGATCGATCGTCATCGCCACCTTGCCGCGGTCGAGCTCACCGGCTTCAGCGGCCTTGCTCATCATCGGCAGATACTTGTTCTGTGTCGCGACGTCGCTGTGCTGGATGACGAGCCATGCCGATCCTGATGCGTCCGCGCCGACGATCGACTTTCCGGGCCAGCCGTACTTCGCGATGATCGCTTCGACGCGAGCGAGGTCCTCGCGATCCGTCTTGTTCATCGCGGTGATGAGCGCGAGGTTCTGCGTGTCGGCCATCGCCGCGGTGCGCACCGACTGGTCGCGCCGCTCGATCGAGATCAGGTCCGCGCAAAGTAATGGATTCTTTGCATCGCGACACGCGGGCGTCTGTGCAAATGCGGACGATGCTGCGAACAACAAGGCGAAAAGCTGGCGCATGTGATTCTCCTGATGACGCACCGCTATCTTTACAGACTCGGAGCGTCCGATCGAGTCGCTTGAATGAACGCGCTCATTTTTTCGAGCACGATCTCCGGCTGATCGCGATGGGGCGCGTGCCCTGCGCCGGGTACGCGGAGCGTCTCGAACGGGCCGTGAACCTGGCGCTCGATCGCTTCGATCTGCTTCCAGGTCCCGTACTCGTCGTTCGTGCCTTGAATCAGCAGCAACGGTATTGCGATCGTCGGAAGGAACTCCTCGATGTTCCACTCGCGAAACCGCGGATCCAGCCAGACGTCGTTCCAGCCGCGAAACGCGTTGTCGACGTTGCTGTGATGACGCGCGAGGCGCTGGCGGAGATCCGTCGTGTCGTACGCCTGCTTCATCGCGGCGATGCTCTCGATGCCGCTCTCCTCGGCGAATACGTGTGGTGCTTCGAGGATGAGCGCCTGCAATCCAACAGCTCGCGCGCGACCAGCGTAGATCAAAGCGATGGACGCGCCGTCGCTGTGGCCGATCAGCACCGCGTCGCGCACGCGATGATGACGCAGCACGTCGCCGAGAACGGCCGCCTCGTCGTGCATGTATCGGATCGGCCGTGGCAGCTCTGCCGGCGGCGATGATCCGTAACCGCGACGCGAGTAGACGAGCGCGCCGTACCCGGTCTTGTCTGCGAGACGGCGTGGAAAGTCGCGCCACGTGGACGCGGATCCGAGGCCTTCGTGAAGGAAGACGAGGGTCGGTGCCGCATCGGGCGAAGGGCCATACCAGAGCGACTCGATATCGAACAAAGAGGAAGATGATAGCGTCTCGTGACGATGTACCTCCGTGCGGCCGATCGGCTTCCCGCGCGCTTCAACGCAGCGGAATGGTTCATCGGCCGCCACGCGCTCGAAGGACGCTCGAGGAAGACGGCGATCATCGACGGCGAAGGATCGATCACCTACGGCGAGCTCGATGAGGCGGTGCGCCGGCTCGCGACTGTTCTCCGTGACGCGGGTGTTCGCCGCGACGAACGGGTCGCATTCATTGCGCCTGATTCCCGATGGTTGTCGATCGGCTTCTGGGGCTCGATCGCCGCGGGCGCCGTCGCCGTTCCGC